>NZ_JFCC01000039.1:0-29376 GCF_000582925.1 Acinetobacter sp. 1294596
TTACTTAATAAAATAAAAAATATATGTATTTGATTTATATATTTTAACTTTAAAGCAGACTTGTTTACTCAACTTAATAAAAAACTTACTTATTTCATGCTATCTATTTATAAAGCTTATTAAATTTTCTAGGAAGAAAATAGTTACAAAGCAAAATCTAATAAAGCTAATTTTTAATAAAAAATTCAGGAAATTAGCTCCTCTAATAATATGTAAGGAAGAATATAATGGCGGATATTTTTATAATTTCAAAAGAAACAGCTCAGCAAGTAGAGCATATAGGCAATAGTTTTAAATTAGGGGAGCCTGTAGTTGTCGTTATTGATGTTGCTCCAGAGGAGGTAGCATCTATTGATCGTAGTGGAAATAGCCTTACTATCACCCTGAAAAATGGTGAGCAAATTTATATAGAAAATTATTTTGCCGCTGATAATAGTCTGGTCTTTAAAAATGATCAGAATCAGCTTTTACTGGCTCAAGTTACTGATGCCAGTGGGGCAATATTAGATCCAATTTCTTATTTAAACTTAGAAGAAGTCACACCACTTTTATATGGAGCAGAGAGTGAAGCTTTTGTTCCCTGGTTAGTTGGGGCAGTAGGAATAGGAGGATTGGCTGCAGCGGTAACCTCTACTAGCGATTCTTCCGATGATACAAGAAGTGATATTACACCACCACAGAAACCAATTATTACTGAAAATAATGGTGATGGTTTAAGTGGTACAGGTGAAGCCGGCAGTACAGTAATTGTTAAAGATAGCCAAGGCAATCAGACTGAAATTAAGGTAGGAGAAGACGGCAAGTGGAGCATTGAGCCGAATCCGTTAAATGAAGGAGAACAGGGGACAATTGAAGCAGTAGATCCTGCTGGCAACAGTTCAGGACAATCTCCGGTTACAGGAGGCGACCAAACTGTCCCACAAGCTACATTAGACACATTGTTAACAAATGACACCACCCCGGGCCTGAGTGGCACGGTGAATGACCCGGCAGCCCGGATTGAAGTCAGCATTAACGGCAGCACCTACCAGGCCATCAACAATGGCGACGGCAGCTGGAGCCTGGCTGACAACATCATCGCGGTCCTGCCGGAAGGCCTGATTAACGTAACCGTAACAGCCACCGATGCGGCGGGGAACCGCAGTGCAGTGACCGGCAGCATCCGCATTGATACCACCGCCCCGGCAGCACCGCTGCTGGATGCCGTCAATGCCACTGACCCGATCAGCGGCACGGCAGAGGCGGGGGCACGGATCGTGGGGACCTATCCGAACGGCACCACGGCCAGCACCGTAGCAGATGCTGCGGGGAACTGGAGCGTGGCCAACCCGGGCAACCTGAGCGATGGCCAGCAGATCAGCGTGGTGGCCAGCGATGCGGCCGGCAACAGCTCGGCCCCGGCCAGCGCGACGGTTGATGCAGACATTACAGCTCCAAGTTTAGAATTTATAGTAATCATTAATACCGATGGCAGTGCCACCCTCAGCGGTACCACCGAACCGGGCGCCAGTGTAACTGTACGGGGCCCGAACGGAGCAGCAGTGCCGGTCACAGTGACGCCAGATGGCAGCATCAGTGGCAGCATTGCCGCGCCAGCTCTCGCCGGTAGCTACACCGCTACCGCAACCGATATTAATGGCAACACTGCCACCGATACCGCGACCGCAACAGATAGCACGCCACCGGCCGTAGAGCTGAATGTGGTGATCAATACTGATGGCAGTGCCACCCTCAGCGGTACCACCGAACCAGGCGCCAGTGTGATCGTACAGGGTCCGGACGGAGCAGTAGTACCGGTCACAGTGGCGCCAAATGGCAGCATCAGTGGCAGCATTGCCGCGCCGGCTCTTGCCGGTAACTACACCGCCACCGCAACCGATATTAATGGCAACACTGCCACCGATACCGCGACTGCAACAGATAGCACGCCACCGGCCGTAGAGCTGAATGTGGTGATCAATGCTGATGGCAGTGCCACCCTCAGCGGTACCACCGAACCGGGCGCCAGTGTAACTGTACGGGGCCCGAACGGAGCAGCAGTGCCGGTCACAGTGACGCCAGATGGCAGCATCAGTGGCAGCATTGCCGCGCCAGCTCTCGCCGGTAGCTACACCGCTACCGCAACCGATATCAACGGCAACACTGCAAGCGGTACTGCAATCGCAATAGATAATATTGCACCAATTCCTGGAAGCCTGAGTCTGGCAGATTTCTCCGATACAGGCATCAGCCTCTCTGATGGAATCAGTAATGACAATACATTTAATTTGACATTAACGGGTCAGGAAACAGGTTCTACCGTGGTCTACCAGATTTCTACAGATGGCGGAAATACCTGGGTGGCAACAACAGCAGCACAGACTGGAGTCGCAGATAACACCTATCAATACAGAGCTGTCGTGACTGATGTTAATGGCAACAGCAGTATAACCAATGCGGTAGGCGTTACTATAGATACTATTACTACGGTTACTGCGCGCTTTGCTTTAGATTCAGATAATGGCAATCCAGATCCGACGACTGTCATTGTGAGTGGCACAGCAGAGGTAGGATCTACTGTTACTTTAACCACAAATACAGGTGTAGCAATTGTAGATAATTTGGGCAATCCTGTTAGTACGATAGTAGGTTCAACCGGCACTTATACATTTAATATTCCGACAGTTTCTGTAGTGGATAACCAGCTGCTTAGCGTGAATTCTACAGATATTGCCGGAAACGTTGCTACAGCCCCAGTAAGAATAGATTTGACGCCACCAAATGCCATAGATGATGTCGTAAACCTGGACATTGTAAGTCAGATCACTACAGTCTATCCCGAAGTGACCGATACAGATGTTCAGGTATTGGATTTATTAGAATCGGATAATGGCACTGACAATGGTGTGACTGTAATTGTAGGACCTGATCAATTTGGTGTACTCAATATTGAAATAAGCCAAACTGCACTCGCCGCAGTTGCAGATGCCTTCCGGTTAGATGTTGTTGATGCAAATGGTAATGTTGTCTATTCTGCAGTAACACAAAACTCGCTAGTAGGGGATGTTCTTGGTTTAAATGTCTTAGGTGTAACAGGAGATAATACTTTAACTGCTACAGTCAGAGGCTTGCAACCAGGTACATATCGTGTTGTGGTTCGTAATGACGAGAGTACATTAACTGACTTGCTAGATTCAGATAATAGTGGTGGAGTATCTTTACAAGAGCTTGGAAATTCAGGCGTCATTTTAGGGCCTGAAAATCAGACGCTGGTACTCAATACAGTTTCTAATGCATTAGGTCCAGTTTTGGGGCCAACAGTTACTACGCTGTTATCTCCTGTTTTAACTACATTGAATGGTTTGCCAGTTGATGAGATTATTAATCCATTAATCACTATTTTGAATAATGTTGGTGCTACCGGACTACTCAATACAGTCTTGAGTTCACTAGCAGATGCTCTTTTAAGTAATACACTTACACTATTGCAAGCTACTGATATTACGACCCAGCTTACCGAAACCGATTTTGCTAATGAAGCCTTAACAGGTGGTAATGTGATTACAGGTGCGGGTAGCAGTAATGGCGGTACAGATGATGCACAGGGAGGTGTAATTACTCAGGTACAAATTGCTGATGGACCTATCGTAGTCATTCCATCAAATGGAAGCAATGTTACAGTCGAAGGACTATATGGTGTACTTACCATTAATTCGTCAGGAGCCTATACTTATACAGCTTATGGAAATCCAGCGTCTATAGGCGGTTCTGAAGTATTTACTTATACATTATCTGATGGAAATACAGTAGATACAGCAAAACTTACTATTAACATTGCAGATACTTCTACAACAGCCCCTAGAGTTACTTTAGTTAATGATACGGGTAACAGTAATACTGACCTGATCACCCAAGATGGTCGCATCGCGGTGACCGCAGATCCGGATGTGACCACAGTAGTGGTAAGGTATACATCTGCTTCCGGTACTGGAGTGAACGTCAATGCTGTGTACGACACCGCAACTGGTAGATGGATTGCTACGCCTCCAGCTGGTTTTGCAGATGGCACTTATAATGTAACAGCTACCGTAACAGACACTACCAATCATACGAATACCTCTTCTTTAGGTAATATTACTGTAGATACTACACCGCCAGTAGTTACAATCGTAGGTTCAGGCGATAATGCAGGTAATGTTCAAGGCAATATTTATTCTGGCGCAATTACTGATGATAATACGCCAACAATCTTTGGCAGGGCAGCGCCGAACAGTACCATTACGCTTATTCAGGACGGTGTAACAATAACTACGCCAATTACTGTAGATGCTAGTGGTAACTGGAGTTATACGCCTGCCCCAGCACTGTCTTCATCTGCGACCGGTGTAAATCATACTTGGCAGGCTAGAGTAACAGATACGGCAGGGAATATTACAACTGCTAACTTTAACTTGAATATTATTGGACAGGTTGCACCTGTTGCAGCTGTTAACAGTAATGCTCTACTGGGCGTGGTAGGCGCAGATGTAGCAGGTCTGATTGATTTGAATCAGCAACTATTTGCAGCGGCAGATGCAAATGGCGATTTAAGAAGAGTAGAAATTACATTAAATTCTGCAGTATCACTGGGTGGAGAGAATTTTAGCTTCTCAACAGGGTTAGCTAATCTATTTGGTTATAATGTTACTACGCAAAGCAGTCAATTAGCTTTACCATTAGTTCCTAGCCGTCCGGCGCGTATTACGATTGAAGCTGCACAAGGGCAGGTACTTGATAATCAGGAAATTAATGAATTCTTGGCATCAGTCAAATTATCGGGTAGTTTGCTAGGAGGCCTCTTAAATCTGAATTTACTGAATAATCTGAATGTAGTTGCTACAGATAGCCAAGGCTCATCTACCTCATATAGCCGAGGTGAGATTGCAAGCGTAGATCTGTTGGGTGGACTACTTTCAGGAAGCGCTTCACCGATTGTTGAGGGTAATGCTAATGCTAATATCTTGGGTAATAGCAATAGTACTGTATCTCAACGCCTCTATGGTTATGATGGAAATGATACGTTAAATGGCGGTTCAGGAAATGATATCCTGCGAGGTGGTAATGGTGATGATACTTTAAATGCAGGGGCAGGTAATGATTATATTAATGGTGGTGCAGGCAACGACACCATTACTGGTGGTCCAGGCGCTGATACTGTAGTGTTTGATTTGCTAGTTGCTGCTAATGCAAGAGGCGGTAATGGTACTGATACCTGGACAGACTTCCATGTAGGTAATATTCGTACCGATAACCAGGCTGACCGGATTGATGTGTCAGATCTGCTAGGAGGCGAGGTTAATGCTAATAATCTGGGACAATATATCCAGCTAAACTATAATTCAACGTCATCAACTGTAACCTTGTCCATCGACCGGGATGGAACCGGAACTACTTTTATTGCCACTCCATTATTACAGCTGACCAATCAGCCAAGTGCCATTACATTGGATGAACTGTTACAGAATGGCCAAATTATTTTCTAAATATATAAGGTAACAAAAAAGGACCTTCGGGTCCTTTTTTGTCTTTAGTTAAAATTTTTTTAAACTTAAGTGATAGTCTATTTAGAATTTTGAGTTTTCTTATACTTTATAAAGTTATAAATTTTAAGGAGGATATTATTTCTTCTGCACATGAATTATATGGACAGATTTTAGAAGTTATTAGTCTGATTCCTTGTGGTAAAGTTGCAACTTATGGGCAGGTTGCGCGTCTTGCCGGGTTGCCAAAACATGCACGATTAGTCGGCTATATACTCAAAAATCTGCCTATAGGAACTGATATTCCATGGCATCGTGTAATTAATAGCCAAGGTGGAATTAGCCTAAGTAAATTAAATACACAAGGTCAAAATATACAGTCTGTTTTATTAATTGAAGAGGGCCTAACAGTCATAAATGGAAAGATAAACTTAAAAAAATTTCAGTGGCTACCCTGAATTTCCAAATCAACTTAAGATCCCCAATTCTCTCTGTCTGGAAATTAGCAAGATAAAAATTAATATACAGTCTCTATCAGATGCGGATTAAAATTCATTTAAAAATGCTATTAAAGATGAAACATTATCTGTCTGTAGTTGCCCGCGTATTTTTAATAACTGCTTTTCGTCCATATCATAAAGCTTAAGGTAAAGCAGCTTCTGGATGTCTTCTTGAGAAAAACGGTATTTAATAATTCGTGCAGGTACACCACCGACAACTGCATAAGGTGGAACATCTTTAGTTACTACAGCACCTGTTGCTATTACTGCGCCTTCTCCCAGCTTTACACCTTGCATAATCATGGCACGACTACCAATCCAGCAACCATCACTAATAATTGTATCTCCTGCTGGCACAAAACTACGGGTATCAAAGGGAAATACTGAAATCCATTCTGTACGGTGTAGCTGATTACCCCCCATCATAATGACACTTTCAGCACCAAAGCAGACAAAATTACCAATATAAAGCTGATCAATCGGTTTATCTGGGGTAACAGGTTTATCATGAAGATAACGCACTACACAACGTTCAAACCCTTGATCCCAATAGGCTGAGTAATAGCTATAATTGCCTTTAATATGAATATTCGGATTCTTTACTGTCTTCGAGATGAATTCGAACTCACACCAGTGTTTAACCGGAGAGTTGATCAGCTGATCCATAAGAAAAATTAAATACTGAAGAGCAGCAGATTATATCTGAAAAATTTTAAAATTTGAGATGAGCGAAAATAATATTGTCAATAAAAAGCCCCTGATGAAAGGGGCTTCATGTGTATCGTGTTTGACTAAATATATTCAACACTCACAATTTCATATTCTACTTCACCTTGAGGCGTAACAATTTTTGCTTCATCACCTTCGCTTTTGCCTAAAAGTCCGCGTGCAATAGGTGAGTTCACAGAAATTTTATTAATTTTAAAGTCAGCTTCATCATCACCAACGATTTTATAAGTTTTCTGTTCTTCAGTATCAAGATTTTCAATAGTTACTGTTACACCGAAAACTACACGGCCATTCTGCTCAAGATCTTTAATATCGATAACCTGAGCTGCACCCAGTTTACCTTCAATGTCCTGAATACGACCTTCACAGAAACCTTGCTGTTCACGTGCAGCGTGATATTCTGCATTTTCTTTCAAGTCGCCATGTTCACGTGCTTCTGCAATCGCTGCTGTAATACGTGGACGTTCTACAGTTTTAAGCTGGTGTAATTCTTTCTCTAAGGCAGTTTTGCCTTCAGGGGTCATAGGATAACGTTGCATGTTGTCCCTCAAAAGTCAGTGGAAGGATGTAAAATATATAAATAAAAAAAAGCCCGCCACCAAGAAGGTAGCGGGACTTCTTGGAAGCGAATTAACCTTTAGTTAGGTCTTGCAAACGATATACATCCATTGGCAATTTAATTGCTAGGGCTTGGCATACAGCGTCCGCACCATTCAATGTAGTTGTATTATACACTTTACCTTGAAGTGCTGAACGACGGATCGAGAATGAGTCTTCTTGTGCCTTTTTGCCTTCAGTCGTATTAATGACAAGGTGGATTTCACCGTTTTTGATACGGTCCACAATGTTAGGACGACCTTCAGTCACTTTATTCACGCGTTCACATTCAAGACCAGCTTCGCTAATCACTTTAAATGTACCATCAGTCGCAAGAATCTTGAAGCCTAGGTCAATTAATTGTTTCGCAATACCGACAGCACGCGGTTTATCTGAGTCTCGTACAGAGATGAATGCATGTTTCACTTCGCCTTCAGTTGGAAGACCAGGTAAACGTTCATTTGCACCTAGCACTGCTTTATAGAATGCTTCACCAAAAGTTTTACCCACACCCATTACTTCACCTGTCGATTTCATCTCAGGGCCAAGGATCGGGTCAACACCAGGGAATTTGTTGAATGGGAACACTGCTTCTTTGACAGAGAAGTGCTCAGGGATAATCTCAGCCGTGAAGCCTTGTGACTCAAGAGATTGACCTGCCATACAACGTGCAGCGACTTTCGCTAAAGATTCGCCGATACACTTAGAAACGAACGGCACAGTACGTGATGCACGTGGGTTCACTTCCAAGATGTAAACGTCGTCGCCTTTCACCGCAAACTGTACGTTCATCAAACCGATTACGCCAAGCTCCTTTGCCATAGCAATCGTTTGACGGCGCATTTCGTCCTGAACTTCTTTAGATAAAGAGTACGGAGGAATAGAACATGCTGAGTCACCTGAGTGAATTCCCGCTTGTTCAATATGCTGCATGATCCCGCCGATCACAACGTCTTTACCGTCAGACACGCAGTCAACGTCAACTTCAATCGCGTCATCCAGGAAGCGGTCAAGCAGAACTGGCGCTTCGTTAGATGCCTGAACCGCATCACGTAAGTAACGTTTGAGTTCTTCGTCGTTGTATACGATTTCCATCGCACGGCCACCCAGGACGTAAGAAGGACGTACCACAAGCGGATAGCCGACTTTCGCTGCTTCAGCCATACCTTCTTCAGCAGATTTTACGATACTGTTGTTTGGTTGACGCAGTTGCAAACGTTGAATCATTTGCTGGAAACGTTCACGGTCTTCTGCACGGTCAATCGCGTCAGGTGATGTGCCGATAATTGGCGCACCCGCTTCTTCTAAAGCACGAGCCAATTTAAGCGGCGTTTGACCACCGTATTGTACGATGATGCCTTTAGGCTTCTCTGTACGAACGATTTCAAGTACATCTTCCAAGGTAATTGGTTCGAAGTACAAACGGTCTGATGTGTCGTAATCCGTAGAAACAGTCTCAGGGTTACAGTTCACCATGATGGTTTCATAGCCATCTTCACGCATTGCAAGCGCCGCGTGTACACAGCAGTAATCGAACTCGATCCCTTGACCAATACGGTTAGGTCCACCGCCGATCACCATAATCTTGTCACGGTTCGATGGGTTAGACTCACACTCTTCATCGTAAGTTGAGTACATGTATGCTGTATCCGATTCGAATTCAGCTGCACATGTATCGACACGTTTATACACTGGAGTTACGCCCAGGTTCCAACGGTGTTTACGGAATTGTTTTTGTGAAATACCCATCAAGTTCGCAATGCGCAGGTCCGATAAACCTTTACGTTTGAATGAACGGATATTGTCCGCGTTCAAGTCACCGAAACCTAAAGTTTTGATCTGGTTTTCAGTGTTGATGATATCTTCGATCTGGACTAGGAACCAGCGGTCGATATTGGTCGCTGCAAATACTTCGTCTAAAGTGAAACCATGACGGAATGCATCCGCTACATACCAGATACGTTCTGGACCTGGAACTTTAAGTTCCTGAAGAATCTTCTCGCGTGCACCTTCAGTACCCACTTCGATTTTTTCATCAAAACCGGAAGCGCCCACTTCTAATCCACGAAGTGCTTTATTCACAGATTCCTGGAAGTTACGGCCAATGGCCATGACTTCACCGACAGATTTCATCTGAGTTGTTAAAGTCGCGTCAGCTTGCGGGAATTTTTCGAAGTTGAAACGTGGAACTTTAGTGACGACATAGTCAATTGCTGGTTCGAAAGATGCTGGAGTTGTACCACCAGTAATATCATTTTTCAGTTCATCAAGGGTATAGCCAACTGCCAGTTTCGCTGCGATCTTTGCAATCGGGAAACCTGTTGCTTTCGATGCAAGCGCAGAGGAACGTGATACACGCGGGTTCATCTCGATGATCACCATACGACCATCTTTTGGATTGATACCAAACTGAACGTTAGAACCACCTGTTTCAACACCAATTTCACGAAGAACTGCTAAAGATGCATTACGCATCAATTGGTATTCTTTATCAGTCAATGTTTGTGCAGGTGCAACCGTGATCGAGTCACCGGTGTGTACACCCATTGGATCAAAATTTTCGATCGCACATACGATGATACAGTTGTCGTTTTTGTCACGAACAACTTCCATCTCGTACTCTTTCCAGCCAATTAAAGACTCATCGATCAATAACTGTTTAGTCGGAGAAAGGTCAAAACCGCGTTCACAGATTTCAAGGAATTCTTCGCGATTATAAGCAATACCGCCACCAGAACCACCCATGGTGAATGACGGGCGGATAATCACTGGAAAGCCAAAACGAGCTTGAATTTCAAGTGCTTCTTCCATTGACTCTGCAATCGCAGCTTTTGGACACTCAAGACCAATCTTACGCATTGCTTGGTCGAAGAGTTTACGGTCTTCTGCTTTTTCGATCGCTTCTTTGGTCGCCCCAATCAATTCAACATTGTATTTCTCTAATACACCATTTGCGTCAAGTGCAAGCGCACAGTTCAACGCAGTTTGACCACCCATGGTTGGAAGGACCGCATCCGGACGCTCTTTCTCAATGATCGCGGCAACAGTCTGCCAAGTGATTGGCTCGATGTAAGTAGCATCTGCCATTGCAGGGTCGGTCATAATGGTTGCCGGGTTAGAGTTCACCAAAATAACACGGTACCCTTCTTCACGCAGCGCTTTACATGCTTGTGCACCTGAATAGTCAAACTCGCATGCCTGACCAATTACAATAGGGCCAGCACCAATAATTAAGATGCTTTTAATATCCGTACGTTTAGGCATTATTTCGCTCCTTAATTACTTCTTAGATGCTTCGATAAGTTCAATGAAATGATCAAACAGCGGTGCGCAATCATGCGGACCAGGACTCGCTTCAGGATGTCCTTGGAAACTGAAAGCCGGTTTATCAGTACGATGAATACCTTGGTTTGTACCATCAAACAGCGAACGGTGAGTTACACGTAACACTTCAGGTAAGGTACTTTCATCTACCGCAAAACCGTGGTTCTGCGAAGTGATCATCACTGTACCATCTTCAATATTCTGTACAGGATGGTTGGCGCCATGGTGACCATGACCCATCTTGAGGGTAGCTGCTCCACTTGCAAGAGCCAGAATTTGATGCCCTAAACAGATACCGAAGACCGGTAGTGTAGTTGTTTCGACAATAGTTTTTACAGCTTCAATTGCATAACCGCATGCAGCCGGGTCACCTGGTCCATTGGACAGGAAAACGCCATCAGGATTAAGTGCCAGTACTTTTTCAACAGGGGTCTGAGCAGGTACAACGGTCAATTTACAGCCGCGATCTGCAAGCATACGCAAGATGTTGGTTTTGACACCATAGTCATATGCTACTACATGATATTTTAATTCAGGCTGGGTAAAGCCTTGACCTAATGCCCATGAGCCTTCGGTCCATTCAAAACCTTCTGGATCACAGCACTCTTTTGCCAGGTCTAGACCTTCAAGACCGCCAAAAGCCCGCGCTTTTTCTAATGCTTCTTCAGCAGTAATATTTTCACCTGCAAGAATACAGCCATTCTGCGCGCCCTTATCCCGCAAGATACGGGTCAGTTTGCGGGTATCAATATCTGCAATCGCAACAACATTATTCTGCTCAAGATATTCACCAAGAGACATATCTGCACGGAAGTTGCTATGCAATAAAGGCAGGTCGCGAATAATCAGGCCATTGGCCCAGACTTTCTGAATACGGCCGGACTCGGCATCTTCAGTATTACAGCCAGTATTGCCAATATGAGGATAAGTTAATGTCACAAGCTGTTGTGCATAACTTGGGTCAGTCAAAATTTCTTGATAGCCAGTCATGGCGGTGTTAAAAACGACTTCACCAGTCGTACAACCCGATGCACCGATAGACTTACCTTTAAAGATAGTTCCGTCTGCAAGGGCTAAAATGGCGGGGGTGCTCAAACCAAAGCTCCTGAATTTTAGGCTGTAAAAAAGCGAGTAGACATAAAAAAAGGGTGGCTGTCTAAAAAAAACACGCCCTCCTTTTGGTCTGCTCGCTTGTAACTTAACAGCGTATTGTACGCATGAAGAGTCTAAAAGTCCACGCTAATTATGATGTTTATATCAGATAGGGAGCTTGTAACTTCAAATAAACACAAGTGCAAGCCTTCCATGAGAAAACAATGAGAGAGCAAGCAAGGTTTTTAATAATTGTCAGACAATAAATAGATCATTTTTTATTCAATAAATTAAGATGATTTTATAATTTTCATCAAAGCAGGAAATATTATTATGACTAATTCTTCTCAGAAAGCTAAAAAAGCAGCTCAGCCATTGGCTAAAGAACAAAAGAATGAAGTAATTGAGACTACACCAGTTG
This sequence comes from Acinetobacter sp. 1294596, assembly GCF_000582925.1. Taxonomy (NCBI): domain Bacteria; kingdom Pseudomonadati; phylum Pseudomonadota; class Gammaproteobacteria; order Moraxellales; family Moraxellaceae; genus Acinetobacter; species Acinetobacter sp. 1294596. The sequence continues at coordinate 12,162 of NZ_JFCC01000039.1, forward strand.
TCAACACAGCATCAGAAGCGTTAACACAGCAGGAGCCTGCGCGTGAATCCAACCAGGCGTTATGGGCGCGTTTAGAGTCATTAAAAAGTCAACTAACCTTTTCGGGCCAAGAAATTTCTGAATTAAAAAATCTGGTTAAAAGTGAATTTACTCATCTGGTGGATGAGCTTGCCAAATTAAGCCAAGATTTGAAAGCAGACATCAGCCAGATTTCATTAAAACATAAAGAAAACCTGACCGAGACATTTAAACGTTCTAAAGCAAATGCTGTTGAAGTGTGGAATAAGGTTCAGCGTCATAATTAAGTTGAATAAATAATAAAAAAGTGAGTATAAACTCACTTTTTTAAATTATTACTGGAAGTTTCAAAACTGATGTAGCCAGTCACGCTTATTATGAAAATCTGGTTGCGGGCTACTATGCTGCATAGCGAAATAATGTACTTCTTGTGAAGTCTTAAGTACTGCCGACAAGCCAAGATATAAATCTGACCACTTCAATTCATGGTCTGCCATAAACCGTCCCAGATCCAGACTCACATTTAAACCATAATGTGTCCGCTTGAGCTGATTTAACTCAATATCATAAGCTGGTTTTGGAGGAATATCTTCCGGATAGCGATACTCTTCGAACTGGTAGGCTTGCCAAGCTTCAGAAGGGGAAAGGTTAATTTCCCGATAAAAATCTTGATCTTTTACACCAATGAAAATTTCATAACAGGTATTTTCCCATAGATAGTCACGGCGTGGATTTGATGCGACTTTATCTGGCCAAAGGATTAGCTGGTTTGGGTCACTAATCCAGAAACCGATATTTAAAGAAGCCTGATCTTGCTGTTCAACTGCACCTACCAAGGAAATAGCAGAAAACCTTTTAAAAGGATTAAGTTCGTAACTAGCCATAAGAGAAAATGATCAGCTTGAAAGATGCGCGTGACAACCAGATTCGACAAATGCTGATTCTGTTTGGCTGCCTTTTTATAAAGCAGAACAATTTTACCAATTTTCTGTACTGCTTGAGCACCAGTAGCTTCTATTAACGCATCAATAACCTGTCCACGTGCTTCACGATCTTCGCCAGCAATCTTCACTTTAATTAGTTCATGATCGTTTAATGCGCGGTTGGTTTCTTCAATCACGCCTTCGGTCAGGCCTTGCCCCCCGATCATTACTACTGGATTAAGAGCATGTCCAATTTGACGTAAACGCTTGCGTTCTTGAATAGAGAGAGCCGCCATGAAATATAACCTAAATTTAAAAACGCCCCAGTATAGCAAAAACCGAATTCAAACACTCTAAAACTCTTAAATTATCGATGAAGCTTATTAAAAATATCCGTTGGGGAGGGCGCTTTAGATACAGATGTATACTGCAAGCTGCACATTTTTCACGTACAATAAAAAAATAGAAGTTATTTCAATATTTAGTAGTTATGGCAACACGCATTACCAACCAGAAGTTATCTAAAAGTAGTCGTGCGTGGATGAGAGAGCATCTGGACGACCCTTTTGTAAAAAAGGCGCAAAAGGAAGGCTATCGTGCACGCGCTGCCTATAAACTTCTTGAGATCCAGGAAAAATATAAGCTCATCAAACCGGGTATGACTGTAGTTGATCTGGGAGCGGCTCCAGGGAGCTGGTCGCAGATAGCGGGTAAACTGGTAGGGGATAAAGGACTGGTAATTGCGTCCGATATTCTTCCGATGGATGCTTTGGCAGATGTCACCTTCTTGCAGGGTGACTTCCGTGAAGAAGAAGTATTCGAAAAATTGTTAAATATTTTAAATGGGCGTCAGGTAGACGTTGTAATTTCGGATATGGCCCCCAATACATCTGGTAATAGGGCGGTTGATCAGCCCCGCCAGATATATTTGTGTGAACTTGCTTTAGATTTTGCACAAAAGGTACTCGGACCCAACGGACAGTTTGTGGTAAAAGTATTCCAAGGGGCTGGCTTTGATGAGTTTCGCAAGCAGGTGGTTGATAGTTTTGATGTGTTAAAAACTGTTAACCCCGCCGCGTCACGAGCCCGTTCGAAAGAAGTGTTTTTAATTGGACAAGGCCGTAAAAAAGCGTTGCAATAAACTTTACTTGCCAACCCGTCAAAAATTGTGCATTTTGTACTTTTTTAGACATTGCATGCTGTTTTACAGTTTTTTGTTAGGGTCACCCCAGAAATTTTGGGCATGATCAAATTAGATTGATATGGGAATAAAGCTTTGAGCGATCTCTTCAAGAATGCCGTATTGTGGCTAATAATACTGGGTGTTCTGATCTTGATTTTCAGTAACATCAGTGACCGCAACAAGCCGACTGCGATGAATTATTCCGAATTCGTGGCAGCGGTTAATGCCGGTCAAATTAAGCAAGTCACAATTGATGGCGAGCGTATTAATGGCGAAAAAGTCAACGGTTCAGAGTTTGAAAGCATTCGTCCTGCGGTTCAAGACCCTGAGCTTATGCCGAGCCTTATCAAAAATAATGTTGTCGTTGAGGGTACAGCACCGCAACGTCAAGGTTTATTGATGCAATTACTCATTGCAAGCTTTCCTGTACTTCTAATCATCTTGTTATTCATGTTCTTTATGCGAAATATGGGTGGCGGTGCAGGTGGCAAGAACGGGCCAATGAGCTTTGGTAAATCCAAAGCAAAAATGTTATCTGAAGACCAGATTAAAGTAACCTTTGCCGATGTGGCGGGCTGTGATGAGGCCAAACAGGAAGTGGTTGAAATTGTCGATTTCTTGAAAGATCCGGCAAAATTTAAGCGTCTAGGCGCGACCATTCCTAAAGGTGTTTTAATGGTAGGCCCGCCGGGTACAGGTAAAACTTTGCTCGCCAAAGCTATTGCCGGCGAAGCAAAAGTACCGTTTTTTAGCATCTCCGGTTCTGACTTTGTTGAAATGTTTGTTGGTGTGGGTGCCTCGCGTGTACGTGACATGTTTGAACAGGCTAAACGTCATGCACCTTGTATCATTTTCATTGACGAGATTGATGCAGTGGGTCGTCATCGTGGTTCAGGTACAGGTGGCGGACATGATGAACGTGAGCAGACTCTTAACCAAATGCTGGTTGAAATGGATGGTTTTGAAGGAAATGAGGGTATTATCGTAATTGCAGCCACTAACCGTGCTGATGTACTCGATAAAGCTTTGCTTCGTCCAGGTCGTTTTGACCGTCAAGTAATGGTGGGTCTGCCAGACATTAAGGGTCGTGAACAGATTCTGAATGTTCATTTAAGAAAACTGCCTTCAACTACCGGTGTAGATGTTAAAGTGTTGGCGCGTGGTACACCTGGCTTTTCGGGTGCCCAACTGGCAAACCTGGTCAATGAGGCAGCTCTTTTTGCGGCACGTCGCAACAAGAACACAGTCGACATGCATGACTTCGAGGATGCAAAAGATAAACTGTATATGGGGCCAGAGCGTAAATCGATGGTTCTTCGTGAAGAAGAGCGCCGTGCTACTGCTTACCATGAAGCAGGACATGCAATCGTTGCTGAGATGCTGCCCGGTACTGATCCGGTCCATAAGGTAACAATTATGCCGCGTGGTTGGGCTTTAGGCGTAACCTGGCAGTTACCAGAGTTTGATCAGACCAGCCATTACAAGGACAAAATGCTGAACGAGATATCTATTTTGTTCGGTGGCCGGATTGCAGAAGAGATCTTTATTCATCAGCAGTCAACGGGTGCATCTAACGACTTTGAACGTGCAACAAAAATGGCACGCGCGATGGTCACCAAATACGGTATGTCTGACAAATTGGGTGTAATGGTCTATGAAGATGATTCACAGCAGTCATTTATGGGCAGTATGAATAGTCGCACTATTTCTGAAGCTACCCAGCAACAAGTCGATCAGGAAGTGCGCCGTATTCTGGATGAGCAATATAAAGTTGCTTGGGATATTCTTGAAGGTAATCAGGATATTGCACATAAAATGGTGAAAGCTCTGATGGAATGGGAAACTATTGACCGTGAGCAGATCCGTGACATTATGGAAGGTCGTGATCCTCAGCCCCCTAAAGTTTATGTTGCAGATAATCCGGTTGCAGACTTAGAGCCACCTAAAAATGGTCCGTCTACACCACCCCCATTGCCAGCAATGAACTAAATATAGTTATTTAGAAAAGAGCCACTTTAAGTGGCTCTTTTTTATTATTTAAAAATAAAAACATGAAAATAACTTAACACTCAGCCTGAAGTTAACTTGTTAAAATGTATCAATCATAAGATCAGGAGAGACCAATGCGGCTAATGCCATTACCTAAACAGACTTTACAATGCAAGGATGTAAGTCTGGATTTAGCTCGCCCGCATATTATGGGGATTTTAAATGTTACTCCTGACTCTTTTAGTGACGGCGGAAAATATAAGCATAAAGAACAAGCTCTCCAGTATGCTTTGCAGATGATAAGAGATGGGGCAACTATTATTGATATTGGAGGGGAATCTACTCGGCCAGGTGCTACTCCAGTATCGGTTAAAGAAGAGCTTCAACGTGTAATTCCTGTAGTGGAAGCTTTGGCGCAACATGATGTAATTATATCTGTTGATACCAGTGAGCCTGAAGTAATCCGCCAGGCAGTGAAGAAGGGAGCCCATATCTGGAATGATGTGCGGGCATTGAGTCGCCCAGATGCACTTGCAGTGGCGGCAGAGCTGGATATACCGGTAGTCATCATGCATATGCGTGGTGAGCCTACCACAATGAACCAGCTGGCCAATTATGAAGATGTAGTTGAAGAAGTGCTTCGTGAGTTGACTGTAAGAGTTGAGGCGGCTATCGCAGCAGGAGTGCGGGCAGATAATATCATTATTGATCCAGGCTTTGGCTTTGCCAAGAATGTTAGCCATAACCTGAAACTGTTGCAGGATTTCTGGCGGCTTAATGAATTAGGTTATCCGATTCTATCTGCACTGTCACGTAAGCGCTTCATTGGTGAGGCCCTAGAGGGTGCAGAGGTGAAAGATCGTGTAATTGGCAGTGTCACAGCGCATCTTCTGAGTATACAGCAGGGGGCATCTATCGTAAGGGTACACAACGTGAAGGCTACCAGTGATGCGATTAAAATCTGGTGTGCTACACTATCTGCCTGATGGTTTCTATATTTGACTGAATCCGGGTTCTTTAGGCTCGGATTTTTATTTTTGAGAATAAGTAATGAATGATGAATTATTAACTCCTATGTTTGAGGATGAATACTATCCTGATGAGCTGGTATCACGTATTAAACAGTTGCTGCTACAGTTTTCTGAAAAAATTACAGCAAGTTCTTTGAGTCAGACTGATATATATTCTTCCGCTCAGGAGATCATAGTTCAAATCAATAAAATGAAACCCAAGTTTGAGCAGATGGATTCATCTCTAGATGATGCAGCAGCTGATTATATTGCTGAGGCTATGATGATGGTGGTACAGGAGGCTGGTTATCTAGATATTGATATGGAAGAACTGGTTGCCAATAGGGAGTGGTAAGATAATTTTATTGCAAGGCCTTATGGTTTTTTGAGGACATTCTATAGTTGGCAGTATTGTCCTGAATGTTTTTCTGCAATCCTGTCATCGTTAAATATAATATTTGCTCCACTTAAGGGTATACATCCTTAACTTTTGCCGGAATTATCACTCTTGTTTTCTCATGGTTATTTATTTCCTTAATTATTAAATTTTAAAGCACAGTAGCTGTGACTGAGAGTACAGCACTGTGATATGCGATGATTATCTACTTGATGAGCTATTTTTTAAATAATTCCAGAACTTATATTTAAAAATGTCTGAATACTCAAGCTACTAAACTGTTGAGGTACAAGAGCAGGAAATCGTAATTTGAATAAACTTGATCATTGTAAAATTTATATTTTTATATTCAAGAATTACAGGCATAAAAAAACCAGCTTGATGCTGGATTCTTTATTGCACCATTTTATATTAGCTTTAAAATGGTGCCCGGGGCCGGACTCGAACCGGCACGCTTTGTGGGCGGGGGATTTTAAATCCCCTGTGTCTACCTATTTCACCACCCGGGCGTTACACAAGATTGGAGGCGGAGGTCGGAATCGAACCGGCGTACACGGAGTTGCAGTCCGCTGCATGACCACTCTGCCACCCCGCCATCTCTTGGTGATGCACATATTAGCAATCTTTGAAAAAAAAACAATAGGATGTATGGTGAATATGCACATAAAAACAGCAACTAAAATAAAAACGGTTAAATAATCATGTATTATGTGCAAAATTGATTCATATCCACTTGGGAGATGTGCTGTGGCATTGGTTTTAGACGGTCGTACACTGGCGAAACAGATAGAAGCTGACTTGTTGCAACGTGTAGAGGCGTTAAAGACAAAAACAGGTCGTACGCCAATTCTGGCAACTATCCTGGTAGGAGATGATGGTGCTTCAGCTACTTATGTACGCATGAAAGGGAATGCCTGTCGTCGTGTTGGTATGGATTCTCTTAAAGTGGAACTGCCAAAAGAAACAACTACCGAGCAGTTACTGGCAGAAATTGAAAAGCTAAATGAAAACCCTGATGTACATGGTATTCTGCTTCAGCATCCTGTTCCGGAACAGATTGATGAACGTGCCTGTTTTGATACCATATCGCTAGAAAAGGATGTAGATGGCGTGACTTGCTTGGGTTTTGGTCGTATGGCAATGGGAGAGGCTGCCTATGGCTCTGCAACACCTGCTGGAATCATGGCGATCTTAAAAGAAAATAATATTGAAATTGCAGGTAAACATGCCGTTGTTGTAGGCCGCTCTGCTATTTTGGGCAAGCCAATGGCAATGATGTTGCTTCAGGCTAATGCTACAGTGACGATTTGCCATTCACGTACACAGAACCTCTCTGAATTTGTTAAGCAGGCTGACATCCTTGTAGGGGCTGTTGGAAAAGCCGAGTTTATACAAAAGGAATGGATCAAGCCGGGTGCTGTGGTGGTTGATGCTGGTTTTCATCCGCGTGATGGCGGTGGTGTAGGGGATATTCAACTAGCAGGTATTGAAGAGCTTGCTTCTGCTTATACTCCTGTTCCAGGTGGCGTAGGGCCAATGACAATCACGACTTTAATTCGCCAGACAGTTGAAGCTGCTGAGAAAGCATTGGCTTGATTTTAAGAGCATTATTAAAAGCTATGTAAATATCAAGTTTGCATGGCTTTTATTTTAATAAAGCTTTTAAAACTATTTTCATCGCCTGTTTATCCTGATCTTTATTTGAATTAATCGGCTGTTCACTTTATTTCTGTTTTGAAAAAGGCAGAAAAACTATCTGCGAAACTCTTTAAAAAGTATTAAAAAAATTATAGGGCGCAGAATTATTCTTTTATTATAAATTCTGCCTTTAAGCAGTGGGGTATGGACCAGAGTGCGTATCATATTAAGCTTTAATAACTTTGAATCGCTTTAATAAAGGTTAAATTTTTGATGAGTTGTACTTTTCAACTGGCTAAGGCTCCTGAGCATCTTCTTCAAGCTTTACATGAGGTTATACCACAGTGTGAACTACAGGCACAGCAATTACCTGAAACCCCTATTTTATTATGGTTAATACCGCCAGTTTTTCCTACTGGCCGCCTCGATGATGAGGTTATTCGACGTATCTGGAATGATACGCCTTACTGGATTTTCTGCTGGGCTTCAGGACTTGCTATGGCACAGTGGTTGCTTGCCGAGCCACAGCATGTCAAAGATAAAGTGGTATTGGATTTTGGTGCCGGTTCTGGAGTAGTAGCTATTGCCGCTAAAATGGCAGGTGCCAAACAGGTAATCTGTTGTGATATCGATCAGGTCAGTCTGGCGGCTTGTCGCGAGAATGCAAAGCTTAATGATGTCGAGCTTGAGTATTTGGATGACTTGTATAAGGCAGAGCAGGTTGATGTGCTATTAGCGGCTGATGTACTTTACGATCAGAGTAACCGCTTCTTTCTGGATGAATTTCTGAAATTCACTTCAACGGTCTGGGTGGCAGATAGTCGGGTAAAAAACTTTAGTCACTCTCGTTACTGCAAAACTGAAGAACGTAGTGCCACCACCTGGCCAGACCTGGATGAAGCTAAAGAATTTCGCAATGTCAGCTTTTATAAGACGTTATAAGTTTAAATAACGTCTGAGCTGATAAAACATAAAATATTACGAACAGGTATAGCGAATGACGCGTAGAGTTGCAGGCTTGGCTTCAAGCGCCTGTCGAGTTGCGTAATCTTCACTGTTATTTAAACTTGGGGTATCAGATAAACTGAATGAGGCCCGGCTCTGGCCGAGTTGTATACCATAATTGTCCTGCTGGGTAGCAGCAGGATTTGGAATCTCATTGGCGCTTAATACTGAAATTTTATAAGTTTTACCAGTACCTAATACTTGCTGACAAGCCATCTGCAATTTATTTTCATCTATAGACTGGTTGGCACGTAGTGCCAAAGTATAGGCAATAGTCGCTGATTGGGCAGACTTGTTCTCGATCTGATAGCCTGTAATACCATTGTACTGGCGAGGGCTAGTCTGGCATGCCGTTATAATAAAACATAATGGTAAAGTAACCAATAAAGTTATTTTCTTCATAATTAGAAAGCCTTTTATCCTTATAGGTTCAAGTATGGCATAGAACTAGCGGAAATAAGCAATCTTAGGGCTGATATGCTTCAGTAAGCTGAAGAAATTTTAAGTAAATGTTAAAGACATCAATTTAATGGGTAAATGATAATAGCAATTTTTCTCTGGTAATTGATCAATAGAGCTTGGATGAAATTAAAATAAAAAAGGCCGCAATTGCGACCTTTTTTTTCATTGATTTAAACTGATTTTACAGCATCAAGCAGCTGATTCTGACGGTCTTTCAGTGCTTGTGGTAAACGGTCACCTAACTTGCTGAATAGCTCAGTATGGCTTTCCAGTTCTTTAATCCACTGGTCTTTATCTTGAGAAGTTACAGTATCAAACTGTTCTTTGCTAAAGTCTAGACCAGTCCAGTTGAGCTGTTCATAAGTTGGAACATAGCCAATTGGAGTTTCAACTGCACTTGCACGACCTTCACAACGGTCAATAATCCACTCTAGAACACGCATGTTCTGGCCAAAACCAGGCCATACAAAGTTGCCTTCAGCATCACGACGGAACCAGTTTACATTGAAGATTTTCGGTAAATGGTTGCCATGTGCTTCAGCTTGCGCAGCAACTTTTTCGCCCATGCTTAGCCAGTGGCCAAAGTAGTCGGCCATGTTGTAACCAGCAAATGGAAGCATTGCAAACGGATCGCGGCGTACGATGCCTTGTTGACCTACAGCTGCAGCAGTGGTTTCTGAACCCATGGTTGCTGCTTTGTATACACCATCTACCCAGTCAAAAGCTTCTGAAACTAAAGGTACTGTATCGGCACGACGTCCACCAAAGATAAATGCAGAAATAGGTACGCCTGCCGGGTTTTCCCAGTCTGCATCAATAGAAGGGCACTGAGCTGCTGAAACAGTAAAGCGGGCATTCGGATGCGCAGCTTTTTCGCCTTCTGCATGAGGCTGTCCTTTCCAGGTCGTAAGATTTGCTGGAATTTCTTTAGACAGACCTTCCCACCATACTTCGCCATTTTCAGTCACAGCAACGTTAGTATAGATGACGTCTTTATGCAGCGTTGCCATGCAGTTCGGGTTAGTTTTAGTATTGGTTCCAGGTGCTACACCAAAGAAACCAGCTTCTGGATTAATTGCATACAGGCGGCCATCTTCACCTGGTTTGATCCAGGCAATATCATCGCCTACAGTTTCAATTTTCCAGCCTTCATAACCCGCAGGTGGAATCAGCATGGCAAAGTTCGTTTTACCACAGGCTGACGGAAATGCTGCAGCGATATAGTGTTTTTCGCCCTGAGGGTTGGTTACACCCAGAATAAGCATATGTTCTGCTAGCCAGCCTTGGTCACGACCCATGACAGAGGCAATACGAAGTGCCAGACACTTTTTACCAAGTAATGCGTTACCACCATAACCAGAACCGTAAGACCAGATTTCACGGGTTTCTGGGTAATGAACAATGTATTTCTCTTTATTGCATGGCCAAGAAACATCTTTTTGACCTTCTGCAAGCGGTGCACCTACTGTATGCACACATGGAATAAATTCGCCATCAGTACCTAACACATCATAAACGGCTTTACCCATACGAGCCATTTTAGTCATGCTCACTGCAACATAAGGAGAGTCGGTCAATTCAATACCGATATGTGCAATGTGGCTGCCCAGCGGGCCCATAGAGAAAGGTACGACATACATGGTACGTCCAGCCATGGCACCGTCAAACAAACCATTTAGTTTGGTACGCATCTCGGCTGGAGCTTCCCAGTTATTGGTCGCACCGGCATCTTCTTGCTTTTCAGAACAGATGTAAGTACGGTCTTCAACACGAGCAACGTCGGAAGGATCAGAATTTGCAAGATACGAACCAGGATGTTTTTCTTGGTTTAATGCTTTCATAGTGCCGTTAGCAATCATCAGGTCAATTAGACGTTGATATTCTTCGTCGCTACCGTCACACCATTCAATTTTTGCAGGTTTCGTTAATTTTGCAATTTCTTCAACCCATGCAATAAGCTTAGGATGACGAACGAATTCTGGTGCGTTCACTTGGGTCATGGTGAGGCCTATTAAAAATATGTACAAAGTACAAGTACAAATTCGTCTGTCTAAACAAGACAAACAAAATGAATAAAAAAAGTGGCAGTATTAAAGCATAAATTAATAAAAAAAATAAGACTAAAGGCTGAAAGTAATTACATAGATATCTTTATATAAATATCCTTAAAATCAATATATTAAATTAGATTAAGAAATTTATATCAAATTATTTTTAATAAAAATATATGGTATTTTTTTAAAAAATTTTATTAAAAATAAAATGATTACGTTAAAAAAAATTGAATTTACTATTATTGGTAAAATAAATCATACTCATTTAAATTTTACATAATGCCTATTTTAATTGTCTATTAATTGGACGAAATTAGAGCAACTACTTTAATTTTTATTGTTTATGAATGAGCAATTGCGCCCTTTAACCATTATTTATAACAGAAATTCTGGTTTTCATGCAGCCCGTCGCGATGAGCTTTATGAAGAAATATTAACTCAACTCAGTACACATGGCTTCGAAATTCAGGTCTTGGAATTACATTCAAACTCAGATTTTGACCGGCTGATGCAGGATGTACTGGATCGTCATTTAAATGGGCCAGATGTAGGGGTTGTGGTCGCAGCTGGGGGGGATGGTACTCTAAATGCAGTAGGGGCAAAGTTATTGCATACTGACATACCGCTAGGCTTATTACCTTTAGGGACATTTAATTATGTCGCGCGGGCCCTGAATATTCCTTTAGATTTGCTTGAAGCTACAAAGGTAATTATTTCTGGTCGGCCTCAGGCGATTCATGTGGCAAAACTTAATAATCAGATTTATTTGAACAATGCAAGTCTAGGATTATATCCACTCTTTATTAAGCGAAGGGAGGCATATAACCAGCGGTTTGGCCGCTTTACATTTAATGCATATGCTTCAGCTCTGGATGTTATGATTCGAGATCGCAAAGCTTTAAAACTGACTTTAGAAGTGGATGGTAAAAGATATCCCTTAAATACGCCGCTGGTCTTTTTTGGTAATAATCAACTTCAGCTACAGGAAATGCGTCTGCGTGTTGCTAACTGTGCGGCAGCTGGCCGGGTTGCCGGTGTGGCTGTAGCAAATACTGATAAAAGAACTTTGTTTAAACTGCTATTTCAACTGATACAAGGCAAGCTTGAACAGGCTTCACAGGTCTATAGCTTCTGCGCAGATCAGGTTCAGGTACATGCAGCTAAAAAAAATATTAAAGTGGCGATTGATGGAGAAATTGTCGAGTTGCAGACACCTTTAAAAATTACAGTTGAAAAAAATGCGCTTAACATAATGGTGCCCTATGCTGCTCCATCTCTCTGATCTGCATTTTGGTACCGAGCGGCCAGAATGTATAAAGGCCTTACGAGTATTCTGTAAAGAGCAACAACCTGAAGCTCTCGTGGTAAGTGGGGACCTGACTCAACGTGCCCGGTTTACGCAGTTTTATTATTGTAAGCAGTTTTTAGAGAGTCTCCAGATTCCTTATCTGGTTGTACCTGGCAATCATGATATACCACTTTATCATTTGTGGAATCGTGTCTTTAGCCCGTTTACCTGTTACCAGTATTTTTTCGGTAATTTGGAAAATGTACTAGAAACCGAACACTTTTATGTTATTGGAATCAATAGTGTAAGACGGCGTTATCATACACGTGGTCATGTCTCACTAGAGCAAATTCATGAAACCCGTGAGAAACTAGAACAGGCCCCCTTACATAAACTTAAAATTATTACGTCACATCAGCCGTTTTATACTGAACCTGACGACCCCCATGGTTTAAAAGACTGTCCGGTACTCGGCCGTATGGCTCTAGAGGTTTGGGGACAATATAAATTGTTTGGTATTTTACATGGCCATTTACATAAAACCGCGATCTATGATCTGACCCGACTGTATAATTTAAAAGTTGATCATCCTATTTATAATATTCATGCCGGTACTGCGACTTCCTGGCGCTTGCACAAGAACCTGCCGAACAGTTTTAACACTGTTTCAATATCTGGTGAAATTCTGCAATACTGGTTTAATGAAGAGAGTCAATCATTTGTTTTACGGACAGATGTGATTAAATAATTACCCAAGATCTGTCGAGCGGTTAAAAAAAATACAAAAATACAAATTTTTTTTATTTTCCCCCTTGAAGCGTTTTTTTCTATCCCCACAAAAGTGTCATCAAAACACTTTAGGTTATTACTTAGACTTATAAATAAAGTAATAACTGATTACTTAAAAAAGACTTAGTCTGATGGAGTTAATTATGAGCAATATTCGTCCATTACATGACCGTGTAGTAGTTCGTCGTGTAGAAGAAGAAACAAAAACTGCTGGTGGTATTTTATTGCCAGGTTCTGCGGCAGAAAAACCTTCTCAAGGTGAAATCATTGCAGTGGGTAATGGTCAAATTACTGATAATGGTGTACGTGCACTTGACGTAAAAGTTGGCGACAAGGTTCTGTTTGGAACTTATGCCGGTACAACTGTAAAAGTAAATGGGGAAGAGCTTCTTATTATGAAAGAGTCTGACATCCTTGCGGTGTTAGAAGGCTAATTTACGTTTAACTCATTTGTGATCAGATCAAGTATTTCTTAAAAAATTGGAGTTAAAAATGTCAGCTAAAGACGTAAAATTCGGTGATTCAGCCCGTACAAAAATGATTGCTGGTGTAAACACTCTGGCAGATGCTGTTAAAGTAACTTTAGGTCCTAAAGGCCGTAATGTAGTGATTGACCGTTCTTTTGGTGCACCGCATATTACTAAAGACGGTGTAACCGTTGCTAAAGAAATTTCTCTAAAAGATAAATTCGAAAATATGGGCGCACAGCTCGTACGTGAAGTATCTTCAAAAACCAATGATATCGCGGGTGACGGTACAACAACCGCAACTGTACTTGCGCAAGCAATACTGAATGAAGGCATTAAATCAGTAACTGCGGGTATGAACCCAATGGACCTGAAACGTGGTATTGATCTTGCAGTGAAGACTGTAGTTGAAAATATCCGCGCTACAGCGAAGCCAGCAGATGATTTTAAAGCTATTGAACAAGTGGGTTCAATTTCAGCAAACTCTGATGAGACTGTAGGTAAGCTGATTGCTCAGGCAATGGAAAAAGTCGGTAAAGAAGGCGTAATTACCGTTGAAGAAGGTTCAGGCTTTGAAGACTCACTTGATGTTGTAGAGGGTATGCAGTTTGACCGCGGTTATATCTCTCCATATTTTGCAAACAAGCAAGATACTCTGACGGCTGAGCTGGAAAATCCGTTCATTCTTCTGGTTGACAAAAAAATCAGTAATATCCGTGAACTGATTACTGTACTTGAAGCTGTTGCAAAAACAGGTAAGCCGTTACTGATCATTGCAGAAGACGTAGAAGGCGAAGCGCTGGCAACTCTGGTCGTAAATAACATGCGCGGTATTATCAAAGTGTGTGCAGTGAAAGCTCCTGGCTTTGGCGACCGCCGTAAAGCCATGCTGCAAGATATTGCTATCCTGACTGGTGCAACCGTAATTTCTGAAGAAGTGGGTATGTCTCTTGAGCAGGCTAACCTTGAAGATCTGGGTACTGCACATAAAGTTACTGTATCTAAAGAAAATACAGTGATTGTTGATGGTGCAGGTAATGCTGATGCAATTGCTGAGCGTGTACAGCAAATCCGTGCACAGATCGAAGAATCTACATCTGAATACGATAAAGAAAAACTTCAGGAACGCGTTGCTAAGTTAGCTGGTGGTGTAGCAGTGATCAAAATTGGTGCTGCAACTGAAGTTGAAATGAAAGAGAAAAAAGACCGTGTAGATGATGCATTGCATGCAACGCGTGCTGCGGTTGAAGAAGGTGTAGTTGCTGGTGGTGGCGTAGCGCTGGTTCGTGCTGCAAAAGCACTTGATGGCCTAACTGGTAACAATGATGACCAGAATGTAGGTATCAATATTCTGCGCCGTGCTATTGAAGCACCACTTCGTCAAATTGTTTCTAATGCAGGTGATGAGCCTTCAGTAGTAATCAATGCAGTGAAGAGCGGCGAAGGTAACTATGGTTATAACGCAGCTTCAGGTGAATATGGCGACATGCTGGAGATGGGTATTCTTGACCCTGCAAAAGTAACGCGTTCTGCGCTTGAACATGCTGCTTCTGTTGCTGGCCTGATGCTGACCACTGAATGCATGATTACTGATATTCCAGAAGACAAACCAGCTGTGCCAGATATGGGCGGTATGGGTGGCATGGGCGGCATGATGTAATCTGCCTATGCTGTGATTAATGCTTTGTAATTTATATATTTATTCATAAAATTTTTATAAGTTACTCACAGTGTTACTCACAAAATAATTTGTTGTAAAAAAAGGTCGCTATTTTAGCGACCTTTTTTATTCTAGCTTTTTCAAATGGGCTCAAGATAAGTTTCTGAGCTTGTGATGCAAGCAAGTACATAACTATTCAGCCAAAAATTTTTACGACCATCCTTGATCGGTGACTGTATACGTCCATCTTTGATACGTTGATAGAGCTCTTTTTCACTGATATTCATGCGTAGTGCAAATTCAGCGGTAGAAACCCGTCGTTCAGTATTGGTGAGGTCTATTGTAAATCCCATACCATTCCCCTGAATTAATGACTAATAACAGAAAACAAATGATGTTTGAGAGATAGATTAAAGTAATCTATTAAAAATATTGCTAAATCAAGCATTTCAATTCCTATATGCTAGTGTTTAAAGTTTTTAATGCACATCATTTCTTTATGAATTCATCATATGAAATATGTCATTTAGATAAACATATCAGGATTAAATTTTGAAAAATGGTATTTATGCAAAACTTCAAAAAAATGGTTTATCTAAAAACTTGACTGAAATTTTAAAATGTTTGTAGTGATTGGTAATTTAGTTATTTAAGTAAATCCTCCAAGAAGTTGACTTGTAAGATCTATGAAGTTGATTGAAATGAAGAATAGAGGTTAATTTCTGGCGAAGAAAGGTAACTTTTTATGTTTAATAAAAAAATAGGTAGTCTATTCAAAATTATAAATTAAAATGCAATTAAGTCTACTGTGATGAAGCTTAAGTTTTTAAAGTAAAAGCATATTTTGAAAATATACATAATATTATTCTTACCTATCTACGTGCTGCTGAAAAAGAAATAAAAGTTGCTGTTGCTTGGTTTACAGATCCAGAATTATTTAATGAATTATGTAAGAAAGCACAACAGGGTGTAAATATAAAGGTAATACTTATAAAGGATCAGATAAATTGTGGGCAAGGTAAGCTCAACTTTTTTAGATTGAAAAATTATGGTTGTCAGGTTGAATTTTTAGACGTTGAAAAGTTCAATAAGATGCATCACAAATTTTGTGTGATTGATGAAAGTGTTGTGATCACTGGCTCTTATAATTGGACGAATCAAGCACGAAAAAATAATGAAAACATTACTGTAATTGAGGGAAATATTCAGATTTGTCAGGATTATCTAGATATTTTTTCAAAATTAATAAATCCATCTTCAAACCACATAGCAAATAACGTATCACCAAATGCAGTTAAAACTAGGTTAGAAATTATAAAGAATAGTATTTTACTTAATGAAATTGAGAGTGTTGCAGCACAGATAGTAAAGTTAAAGCCAGTGCAAGCCATATACTCTCTAGATAATATTATAGATTGCTTAGATCATCATGAGTACAAAAAAGCAGTGGAGGAAATAACCCTCTATCTTAAAAACTTCACCGCATTAACTGTCAGTGAAGATAATGAAATTCATGAATTAAAATTCGAATTGAAAATTCTCGAACTCCGACTCGAATCAATCACGAACGAACAGGCTGATATTGAGCGTGATTTAGTCCTATTCAATCGTAGACAGCATGAAATTCTAGGATTTGTCACAAAACAAATTCTTCAGGCCAAGGCTGAATATTTCAAATACATTTCTGATTGTGCCGAGAAAAACAATGATGAATCGGCTCGTTCAAAAAAAGATGAAGCCGATGAAGCGGAACAGGACTTTAATGACTATTCTCATGAGTATGAGGAACTAAGCCAAACAAGAGTTGATAAATTGGATGAAGTATCAGAAAAAGAGCTGAAAAGCATGTTTAGGAGAGCATGTAATCTCTGTCACCCAGATAAAGTTCCAGAGCATCAAAAAGCAGAAGCTAGTGAAATCTTTATAAAACTTAAAGAAGCTTATGATAGTAATAATGTAGAAGAAGTCGAAATTATTTATTCCAACTTGCAAAAAGGTCAATTTGATCCTAGACAGTATCGTGGACAACCAGCCCCTCTAAACTTTTAATATATTTCTGTTCAAAGGCTTCTGGACTTAACCAGCCGTTTGCAGAATGTCTTCTGACCCGATTGTAATAAATTTCAATATAGTCAAACAAGACAGCATTCGCTTCTTTTCGAGTCGAAAACACACTGCCATGTACCACATGACCTTTTAATGTATGAAAGAAGCTTTCAGTCACTGCATTATCCCAACAGTTTCCACGTCTAGACATACTCTGAGTACAATCATTTGTCAGTAACAGCGCTCTAAAATCACGACTACAGTACTGTGAACCTTGGTCTGAATG
>NZ_JFCC01000040.1:0-29101 GCF_000582925.1 Acinetobacter sp. 1294596
CTCACAGACAGAGGTACTGAGTATTGCGGTAAGGTAGAACAACATGACTATGAGTTGTATCTGGCAGTTAATGATATTGATCACACGAAGACAAAAGCAGCTTCGCCGCAAACAAATGGTATCTGTGAGCGTTTCCATAAGACGATTTTGCAGGAGTTCTATCAAATTACGTTTAGGAAGAAGCTTTATAGCTCATTGGAAGAATTACAAGTTGATCTAGACGATTGGCTGAAATTCTATAATACTGAACGGACTCATCAAGGAAAAATGTGCTGTGGTCGTACACCACTTGAAACTTTACTTGATGGAAAACGGATTTGGGCTGAGAAGAATTTAGCTCAAATTTAACCTGACAGGCACAATAAAAAATGGGTAACTGTCAGATCAGGTTTGAGCTAGTACATATAAAAACTATTTGTTTTTATTAGGTCTTAGCGCCCTATTTTTCTAAAAATAAGGCGTTAAGTGAGCAAATATTTTATTGAGATTTTGCTGGAAAACCATCTTCTGCTAAAGCATTTGTAATCTTGTCGATACTTTCGATTGATTCTACACTGACGACCTTGGTCGCTAAATCAATATCAACTTTGGCATTAGGGTCTATTTCATGAATGGTTGCAGTCACACCACGGGCGCAGCCCCCACAAGTCATATTTTCAATCAATAATTTCATGGATTTTCTCCAAATAAAACATCACTTCAAGCAAAGTTTAAACCTTTCCATGATGGTAAGGTCAAGTGTATTCTTTTAAAAAATTTGCTTGACCTTACCATGATGTCAATCTGTATGCTGCACCTTAAAGATTATCATGAAGAGGTTATTATGGATTCAAAAAATATAAAACCTTCTCCCTATCGTGAAACATTATCCATCACCGGTATGACCTGTGCTTCCTGTGTTGGGCGTGTGGAAAAGGCATTGAAGAAAGTGGAGGGCGTTGAAAGTGCCCAGGTTAATCTGGCCACTGAAAAGGCCGTGGTTTCTTCTTCTGAGCCTTTAGACCTTATGGTATTGACTAAAGCCGTAGAGCGAGCTGGCTATGAAGTTAGTGCTACGCAGCCCATAGAACTTGAAATTGATGGGATGACTTGTGCCTCTTGTGTAGCAAGAGTAGAAAAAGCCTTAAAAAAGGTGACAGGTGTACAACAGGCCAATGTCAATCTTGCAACTGAACGGGCTTGGGTACAAGGCAATACTCAATTACAGATTAATGACTTGATTCAGGCTGTACAAAAGGCTGGCTACACTGCCAAGCTGGTTGAGCAAGATCAAAATGAACAACAGGGTAAAAAGGCCTCAGAACAGCAACAGCTTAAACGTGATTTAATTCTTTCCTTGATTTTAGCTCTGCCTGTTTTCATTTTGGAAATGGGTTCGCATATGATTCCAGCCTTTCACATGTGGGTAATGGAATATATTGGTCATCAACCGAACTGGCTGATTCAATTTGTTCTAACCACACTAGTACTCATATTTCCAGGCCGACGTTTTTACCAGAAAGGAATTCCGGCCCTGTTCCGTTTGGCACCAGACATGAATTCTCTAGTTGCTGTGGGAACGCTGGCCGCATATAGCTTCTCACTGGTTGCAACCTTTATTCCAGAAATACTGCCTCAAGGCACGGTGCATGTCTATTATGAGGCAGCAGCCATGATTGTGAGCTTGATTTTATTAGGACGCTATTTAGAGGCAAAAGCTAAAGGACGTACTTCGCAGGCTATTCAACATTTAGTAGGAATGCAGGCTAAAACAGCGCGTATTTACCGTGATGGGCAGGTGATAGAAGTACCAGTTGCAGAGGTGACTACTGACACGATTGTTGAGATTCGTCCTGGCGAACGTGTGCCTGTTGATGGGGAAGTAGTGGCAGGCCGAAGCTATATTGATGAGTCCATGATTACAGGTGAGCCTGTTCCTGTAGAAAAACATTCGGGAGACCAGGTGGTAGGCGGGACAATCAACCAGAACGGAACATTAAATATTCGGGCAACTGCGATTGGCGAGTCGTCTGTATTGGCACAAATCATTCGTATGGTTGAGCAGGCTCAAGGTTCCAAACTCCCTATTCAGATGTTGGTTGATAAAGTCACGATGTGGTTTGTTCCAATGGTAATGCTGTTAGCTATGCTGACTTTCATTGTCTGGTTTATTTTCGGCCCAGAACCTGCCTTAACTTTTAGTTTGGTGAATGCGGTGGCAGTATTGATTATTGCCTGCCCTTGTGCAATGGGACTAGCGACCCCGACCTCAATTATGGTAGGTACAGGACGCGGTGCAGAAATGGGTGTGTTATTCCGTAAAGGTGAGGCTCTTCAGCTTTTACAGGAAGTTAAGGTTGTTGCAGTAGATAAAACAGGTACACTGACTGAAGGCAAGCCACTATTGACCGATTTTCATGTTCAGCAAGGTTTTGAACATAAGAAAGTTTTACAGATCGTGGCGTCGGTTGAAGCAAAATCTGAACACCCGATTGCACTGGCAATTGTTCAGGCTGCAGAGCAGCAAGAAATTAATCTGTTGCCTGTAACAGCTTTTGATTCAGTTACAGGATCAGGCATTAAGGCAGAGGTTGAAGGACAGAGTGTCCAGATTGGTGCTGACCGTTACATGCAGCAGTTGGACCTTAATGTTACATCTTTTGAGCAGGAAGCAGCACGTTTGGGACAAGAGGGTAAAACCCCAATCTATGTGGCAATTAACCATAAATTAGCAGCCATTATTGCTGTTGCTGACCCCATCAAGGAAACCACATATGCTGCCATTAATGCCTTACACCAGTTGGGTTTGAAGGTAGCCATGATTACAGGTGATAATCGCCATACTGCTCAGGCGATTGCTGCGCGTTTACATATAGATCAGGTCGTGGCTGAAGTTCTGCCTGATGGAAAAGTTGAGGTAGTACGTCAGTTGCAACAGCAATATGGTCGGGTAGCATTTGTTGGAGATGGTATTAATGATGCGCCAGCCTTGGCCCAAGCTGATGTTGGCCTGGCAATAGGCACAGGTACCGATGTGGCGATTGAGGCAGCAGAAGTTATATTGATGTCAGGTAATTTAGAGGGTATACCCAATGCAATCGCATTAAGTAAGGCAACCATTAGTAACATTCGACAAAACCTGTTTTGGGCGTTTGTTTATAATATTGCCTTGATCCCTATTGCAGCGGGGGTGTTGTATCCTGCATTTGGTATTTTACTGTCACCCATCTTTGCAGCCGGTGCCATGGCATTATCTTCTGTTTTTGTATTGGGTAATGCTTTACGCCTAAAATATTTCAATGCGCCGCAAGTGAGTACATAAACTATATTGATAAGGGTGGAAACCAAATTAAGGTTGAAACCCTGTTTAGGCCAGAGGTAATAAATGAATATTGGTCAAGCTTCGAAACAATCAGGCATTTCAACCAAAATGATCCGTTATTATGAACAGATTGGTCTGCTTGAGCCTGCTAAAAGATCGGATTCTGGCTATCGGATTTATTCAGAACGTGATCTAAAAACCTTGGTTTTTATAAAACATGCCAGAGATTTAGGCTTTTCCTCAGAGCAAATGAAAGAACTAGTTTCCTTATGGAAAAATACAGATCGTCAAAGTGCTGAGGTTAAGCAACTGGCTTTAAAACATATCGATGAATTAAAACAAAGAATCGCCAGATTTCAGGAAATGGTTAATCTTTTACAGACATCAGCAAATTATTGTACTGGCGATAATAGTGCAGATTGTGCAATTTTAAATCATATTGAAAAAGGAAAATAAAATAGCGAGAATGGACATTCATGCTACAGGAAAATATACCTAAAGCTATATACAACACGAGAGACAGATGTAATGATAATTTTTTGATTTTATTTAATTAATATATAAATTTATATTTATTTGCGGTATAAAGTAATTTTCTAGAAAAACTATCATCTAAAAAATATAAAAACTTTCTAACTGACCGGGACAAATTTTCTGTACTGAACTGAATACAACCTAAGGCTGCCACTGTTTTCACGTCGATTTCAGCTACATACTCAACATCTAAATTAATATATTCGGATACTAAAGCAGTTAGTCATCCCAACCTAAATTATTTCGCTATAACTCCTCAATAAGTTTATCTGTTCTTTTATCTATAGAAAAATTTTTATTTAAATATTTAATTTAATGAAGCTTTTTTTAAAGCTATGTATGCAATATTGATTACTAGTACCCTATTAAATGAAAATGTAAATAATAGTAATTATCATTTACAATTAATTTATATAAGTATATTTTACTCATCACACTATTTTTACTTAATAGAGTGATGAAGATGAGATCGTTCACGGATAAGATCGCTTTACAACATTTAGTCAATGCATATCTACAAGAAACAGGTAATGGTCGTTTTATTCCTATCGCAGAACAATCGCAACAGTTACAAAACCAGAGTCAGGGAAATACTGTATTGTGTATTCCTTTGCAAACGGTTTCCGGGTTTTTATATGCGCCACTTGCCTATGTGAGCAAAGTAGGCAGACATCGTTTCGCTGCTTTACCGTGGGTAGAACAAGGCGGGAAAATACTGAAGCTGAGCCCGGTCAATATGGCAGCAAACTTGTTGGAAAATTTAATTTTTCAAAAAAATGATGAAGTATTAGATTCCTCATCCTTGCTTGAATGCTGGATTCAAAGCCATGGGGCTCTGCAACAATTTCTGAGTTACCGTGAAGAGCAGATCGATGCCGTAATTAAGGTCCAGCAAAACTTTATTCAAAGTGAGCAAGCTCTGCTTCTCGGGCATAGTATGCATCCCTCACCAAAGAGCCGTCAGGGCTTTGTTCAAAATGACTGGCAGCTTTATTCTCCAGAAACCCAAAGTACTTTTAAGATGCATTTCTTGTATATCCATCCAGATCAGGTAGTACATGACAATGCACATAAACTTAATATTTCTAACCAATTAAAACAGGACCTTGCACCATTTTTTAATGCCTATCACCAAGCCAAAATGGATGAGTATCCTGATTATGCGTTATTACCATTGCATCCATGGCAAGCCCGCTACTTAAAAGATAAAGACTGGTATCAACAGCTTTTACATCAAGGCAGACTGGTTGATCTTGGTGCCTTGGGTTGGGAGATGAAAGCGACCACCTCGGTACGTACTTTATATAGCGAACAGGCGCCTTGGATGTTTAAAACATCTCTGACAGTCGCCGTAACCAACTCTATTCGTGTCAATCTTTATAAAGAATGTCATCGTGGTTTGCTGAGCTATAAATTGTGGAATGATGAGTGCCTTTCCGGTTTCAGGCAGCGTCATCCACATTTAAAAACTATCAGTGATCCGGCCTGGATGGCTTTAAAAGTTAACGGACAGGTTTTAGATGAAACCATTTGTATTTTGCGTGAAAACCCATTCCAGGAAAATACTGATGTGACCTGTATTGCTTCACTCTGCCAAGACCATCCTTTTGAAGCTAGAAACCGTTTTAGCAAAATCTTTGCGAATCTTTCCCGAAAAACTGGTCAAAGCCAAGCCAATATTGCTTTGCAGTGGTTTGAGCGTTTTCTGGAAATCACGATTTTGCCACTAATGGAGTTGTATCATGAATTTGGTATGGCATTTGAAGCCCATCAGCAAAATACTTTAATTGAGCTTGAAGA
Organism: Acinetobacter sp. 1294596; assembly: GCF_000582925.1. NCBI lineage: Bacteria > Pseudomonadati > Pseudomonadota > Gammaproteobacteria > Moraxellales > Moraxellaceae > Acinetobacter > Acinetobacter sp. 1294596. Next base: position 5,636 of record NZ_JFCC01000040.1, read on the forward strand.
GGGTATGCCTAAAAATGTCTGGTTTAGAGACAATCAGGGATTCTATTATATTAAGGAGCTGGCCAGCGAAATTTTAGAACGTTTCCCGACACTTGCAACAGATGGCCAAGCAGTCTGTCCAATAGCTTTAGTGGATGAACGTTTCCGTTACTACTTTATTGGTAATACTTTATTCGGTCTGATCAATGCCATTGGTATAACAGGAGTAGTTGAAGAGCAAAAACTGATTGAAATACTGCAATCCTGTCTGATGCAGGCTTACCAGAAATATCCGGAAAGTAATTTATTAAAAACTGTTTTATATCAAGAAACCTTTCCCTATAAAGGTAATTTGATGACGCGTTTGTATGAGTTAGATGAATTACAGGCCCATATTTCTCAGCAATCCATTTACATCAACCTTAAAAACCCGCTGTATGTTGCACAGACTGTAGTGGAGGCTGAATATGCTTGATTTTATCGGGATCGGTTTAGGACCCTTCAATTTAAGTCTGGCAGCCTTGCTTCATCAGCAGAGCTCACTCAAATACCAGTTTTTCGAGAAACATCAGGATTTTGACTGGCATGCTGGCATACAGCTACCTAATGCCATGATGCAAGTACCTTTTATGGCTGATCTGGTTAGTCTGGTCGAGCCGACCAGCCCGTATAGCTTTTTAAATTATTTAAAAGCCCATCAACGTCTATATAAGTTCTATTTTCGGGAAAATTTATATATTCCACGCCAAGAATACAATCATTATTGTCAGTGGGTCGTTCAACAATTAGAGCATTTGCAGTTTGGTAGCCGAGTAACCGACATCGCGCCAATTTTAGGTGGTTTTCAGGTTATTACCGAACAAAAAGGCCGCCTATCTGTGCATCAAACTCGAAAACTGGTGTTGGGAACAGGAACAACACCCAAGTTCCCCCAGCCATTACAGCGGATAGCCGAGCAACATCCACACTGTCTGCACTCCTCGAATTATCTGCATCAGGGTAATCAGCAGTTATCGGGCAATGTGGTGCTCATTGGTTCGGGTCAATCAGCTGCTGAAATCTTTATTGACTTATTTGACAGGCAGATTAACCCTGAAACCGGGCAAGCAAAATTTCATTTATATTGGCTCACCCGTTCAGCAGGCTTTTTTCCCATGGAAAATACGCCGCTCGGTCTGGAAAGTTTTAGTCCAGATTATATGTCTTATTTTTATCATTTATCCCAAGACTTAAAAACGACATTACCTGCAACTCAGGCCAACCTGTACAAGGGTATTAGTGCCAAAACCATTCGTGATATTTATGAACGGCTTTATCAGCGAAGTATTGGAGCAGTAGATACACATGTCACTCTGGCAGGTCATTATTATCTTGAAAATGCCCAGCTGGTTCATGGAAAAAATATTCAGCTTAAATTTTTACAGATACAGAAACAGCAGAATTTAAATATACAAGCCAGTACGGTTATTGCTGCAACGGGCTATCAATACCCATCTTTAGACTTTTTAAATAAGCTTGGCTCTAAGATTGGTTTAAATCCACAGCATCAGTGGGAAATTAATGAAAACCATCAACTCAATTATCAGGGTGATGGGGAAATTTATGTCCAGAACACGGACTTGCAGCATCATGGTGTCGGGACGCCTGACTTGGGTTTAGGAGCTTTTCGTTCTGCAAAAATAGCTAATCAAATTTTAGGTGAAACTTATTTTGAAATTGAAGGCCGACAAAGTTTTCAGGATTTTCAGATTAAGGAAACTGAAGCTTCGTTTGCTATGCCTGCTATAGCCAAAAGTAATTTTCGGACAGATGTGATTTCATCACCGATTTCAAAAAAAGTAGCAGATTTATTTCCTCAATATTCAATGAAATAAATGGGGAATTGTCATGGCTGAAATATCAAATTCAGATTCCCGTTCTGTTTCGGATCCTGACCTCTCCCAACGCTGGGTCATGCTGTCTGTTATGTTGGGAACAGGAACGGTGAGCCTCAATAATAGTAGCTTTAACCCGGCAATTCCCCAGCTGATGCAGGATTTTCAGATTGCAGAAGCAGCAGTAAGCTGGGTGGTGGTAGTTTTTCTTTTAACCATGAGCCTCAGCCTGCTGTTAACTGGTTTTTTAAGCCAGCGCTTTGGTCAGCGCCAAGTCTACTTATCTGCATTAAGTATTTTTATGTTGAGTTCAGTCGGCGGTGTATTTGCCTCTGGCTTTGAAACAGTATTGGCTGTACGGGCCTTACAAGGTTTTGCAAGTGGACTGATGATTCCATTGTCGCTGGGCATTATTTTTTCAGTGACACCGAAGCAGCAACGTGGTAGTGCAACGGGACTATGGGGCGCAATGATCATGCTGACTCTGGCCTGTGGCCCGATGTTGGGTGCACTGTTTCTAGTCTGGTTCAGTTGGCAAGTACTTTTTCTGCTAAATGTTCCCTTGGCTCTAGCAGCGTTGGCCATCGGATGGTTATATTTGCCCAAGCAGTCACTTACGCACAATTTGAAATTTGACTGGTTCGGTTTTAGCTTGCTGGCGGTTTCAATCATTTCGTTACTGTTGGGGCTAAGCACAATTAAGCAATGGGCAGATTTTTCCCAGTCTTTATTCTGGTGGCTGTTCGGTTTAAGTGGATTAAGCGGGTTTGGTTTTATTTGGTTCAGCCGAAAAAGAACCAGCACGATTATTGCTTGGCCCTTATTTCAAAGCCGTGAGTTTAATTACAGTCTGATCATTTCGATTGTACATACTGTTGGCTTGTTTATGAGCCTGCTACTGATTCCATTACTGGTCCAGAATACACTTCAGCTAAGTCCAATCTGGACAGGCCTATTGCTGATGAGTAGTGCCTTAGCCACCAGTCTATGCAGCAGACACGCAGGTAAATATCTAGATCAGCACGGTGCAAAATGGCTGATCAGTTTTGGCTTGTTGCTAACTGCAATCGCCTTTATAGGGCTGGGCTTGGCCGCCGGTCTATCTGTTAGTTTGCTCATCTTTTGCATGATCATTCATGGTCTGGGTTTTGGCTTGTCGTATATGCCTGCGACCACCGCAGGGCTTAATCATCTACATAATCCAGAGCTGGTCACGCAAGGGGCTGCTGTCAATAATCTGTTTCGGCGCCTCTGTTCGGCTGTCGCCGTGGTGATGGCTGCACTTTATTTACAAATTCGTACACAGCATTTGTTATTTAACCATGAACTGCCTATTGCACAACTGTATGCAATTCGCGAACTGTTTTTCTTCTGTGCCTGCATGATGCTATTAGGTTTGCCCTATGCATGGAAATTTCCACATTCAAAACATTCCACACTTCATGTTTAAAATTAATAATCAAGGAAAAATTATGGGTCACTTAGCTACAGCATTCGCACAAAATAACCATTCCACTTTTACACCTACCTTGGCTTGGCAACAACCCGATCAGGCTGCCATTAAAAAGGTAGAGCAACGAGTTATTAAACAGTTATTTCAGGCACTGATTTATGAAGAGGTGATTGCAGCCACAATAGAAAATGACTGTTTTGTCATCAGTGCTCAGGATCGGAACCAGCAGGCGGTAGAGTATATTGCCTCGGGTAAACACTATTTGAGTTTTGGTTTGGTGCGCATGGATGATCATGATGTCATGCGCCAGGACCATAATACCGGGCAAAGGACGGTTGCACGATTAAATCAGGTGATTGATGAAATTGTTCGGGCTATTCCAAATGCGGCAAAACTAGAAGATTTTATTCATGAATTAAAACGGACTTTTATTCATGATGTGCAATCGCAGCAGTATCAAAATGCGTTTTCGCTTCCTGCTGTCCAGCACAGCTATGATGTTCTTGAAACCTATTTGATGGCGGGACATCCCTATCACCCGTGTTATAAGTCCCGGGTTGGCTTCAGCCTGCAAGATAACTTGAAATATGGCGTAGAGTATGCACAACCGGTCCATCTGGTCTGGCTGGCTTTACATTCTTCTTTATGTTCAGAGAATGTCTCTCACTCAATTGATGCAGATCAGTTTTTACATGAACAGCTGACTAAAGGAGAGACAGAAATATTTAATCAGGTTTTGGTAAGGCAGGGCTTGGATGCTACTGAATATACTTGGCTGCCTGTACATCCCTGGCAGTGGGAAAATACCCTGGTCCATACATTTTTTGAAGAAATAACCGCACAAAAAATGGTGTATTTAGGCCGTGGTACTGATGCCTATATTGCGCAGCAATCATTAAGAACCTTAACCAACTTACAGCATCCAGAAAAGCCTTATATCAAACTTTCGATGAGTTTAACCAATACTTCAAGCTCACGAATTCTGGCTTCGCATGCCGCTATGAATGGCCCGTTAATTACCGACTGGTTGCAAGGCCTGATCGAAAAGAGCGAGATTGCCCATTCTTTAGATTTTGCAATTTTAAGAGAAGTACATGCGACTGCTGTTGACTTTACCAAGCTTCCCGCATCTCATGCCAGACAGGCTTATGGCACGATTGGAAGTCTGTGGCGTGAAAGCGTTCACCACTATTTGAAGCCGGGGGAAGATGCCATTCCGCTGAACGGCATCAGTCATGTCCAGAACGATGGCCAACTTCTGATTCAGCCCTGGTTAGATGCACATGGAACTGAAGCCTGGCTGACCCAATTCCTCTCCGTGGTGATCCAGCCCATTCTGTTTTTATTACATGCTGAAGGAATCGGCTCTGAATCACATGGACAAAACATCATTCTGCTACATCAGAATGGCTGGCCAACCCGCATTATTTTAAAAGATTTTCATGACGGTGTTCGTTTTCATCCGGACCATCTAACCCATCCAGATAAGTGTCCTAAATTACATGCCTTGCCGGCAGAGCATGCCAAAGCCAATCGCATGTCCTTTATTTTGACTGATGATTTAAATACAGTTCGGGATTTTAGTTGTGCCTGCCTGTTTTTTGTCGCTTTGAGTGATATTGCGATCACCCTGCAACAGCAAATTGGGTTAGCTGAACAGCAATTCTGGCAAAAGGCGGCCGATATTATTCATCACTTCCAGAAAAAATACCCGCAGCATCAAAGTAGATATGAAAAATTTGATGTATTTGCAGCGCAGTTTTGCATTGAATCTTTAACCAAAAGACGGCTGTTTGGTGATAGCAAAGTACAGCTACGTCTGGTGAATAATCCACTACATGCATTTCGTCAACTGTCAGTTTAAGAGTGTATCAGATGAATACGATGTTGTTTTCACCTACTGTTAGCACACAAATGGCGCTGGTCGATCTGGTAAACAGTTTTTTGGTAGAAGGCTATATTTCCGAGCAGGCTATTTTCACCCGGCAGCAGGCTAAAACCCGATTAAAAGCCCGTTTTGGCCAGTGTTTTGATTCATTATTTGAAGGGTATACAGATCAGAGCTATTTTGCTGTTCTGTTCAACTCACATGTAGCCGAATTTATTCTGTTGCCCGTACGTAAAGCCATTAAACAGGACTGGCAAATTCAGCCCTTGGCGTGCTGTTTTCGGGTAGAGGTTCTGACAGATCAAGGCTTTCAAACTTGTCTATGCAATGCTTTGGACTTATTTAATGCTATGCGGCGTTTGGAGTATTTTTCAGGCTGTGAGGAATCAAAGCTAGCAAACTTAAGCGCCGAACTGGAATTAACCTTGCTACAGACCCAGCTCAGTAACCATCATCAGATATGTTCTGAAACATGGTTATCAGATCAACCTGCTGAATTATTTATTCAGCTAGAACAGTATGCTGCACTTCGAGACCGTCCTTATCATCCACTGGCCAAGCTCAAAGAGGGTTTTTCCAATGATGAGTACCGGCAATTTAGCCCAGAATTTTCACAGCCCATCCGTTTGAACTGGGTAGCAATTAAAAAAGAAAAGCTGGTCTTTGGACAGGACGTGACCCAGCTTAAAATTCATCAACCCTCCAAAATTTTCTTGAGCAGTGAAGAAAATTTACAGTTACAGCAGGAGCTAAATCAGAAGGGGGTGAGTGATGATTATCTGGTTTTACCTATGCATGCCTGGCAGTTTGAGCATGTACTGGCAGATCAGTTTAAGCCAGAACTTGACGAGCAGGTGATTGTGCCCTTGCAATTTCAGTCTGCTGACCTGTATGCCAGTTCTTCGCTAAGAAGTTTGCTTTCTGAGACCAAACCACAAGATAGTTTGAAGCTTCCATTAGCAGTAAAATCTTTAGGCTCGCTACGGTTTTTACCGATTGTCAAAATGATTAATGGACAAAAAAACCAGAAAATTTTGCAGGTTGCCAAACAAAAAGATGATGTACTGAAAAAACGCTTGTGGTTGTGTGATGAGAACCAGTGGTGGGCGTATTTACCTCATCAACCTGAAAATCTAACACCAGATAATCTTATTTTATTTGAAGAGCGGCCGATGCATCTGGCAGCTCAGCGGCGCCGTATTCCTTCCGAATTATTGCAGCATCCCTACCAGCTTATTCCAATGGCCAGTTTAGGGCATTGCATTGAAGGAGAAATCTATCCGTTTGAGCTGATTCTCAAGGCTCAACAGCTTGAGTCGAACCAGACTAATGTCATTGATGCATTTAAAACCTTGTGCAAAGATTTTTTTGAGGTGAATTTACGTTTATTCCGCTTAGGCCTCATGGGAGAAATTCATGGCCAAAATATCTGCATAGTCCTTAATCAAGGGCAATTCTCAGGCTTTATGCTGCGTGACCATGATTCGGTGCGGATCTATTTACCTTGGTTGCTAGAACACGGCCTGGAAGATCCATGCTATTTAAGCCCGCATGATTTTAGAATTACGCTTTATCATGATGCTGTCGAAGACTTGATCCTGTATTTACAGACCTTGGGCATACAGGTCAATCTGGCCAGTATTTTAGAAGCAGTTGCTGAATATTATCATATTGATGAACTTAAACTGTGGCGCGTATTAGCTCAACAATTACAGCAGGCTTTGAATCATACCCCATTGTGTGCAGAGGCGAGGGCTGAGTTACAGAACCTTCTATTCGAAAAAGCACAGTGGCCGTATAAACAGCTCATTCGTCCATTGCTGGAGCAGCAGAATCGAGTAGGGAGCATGCCCAGCAGCATCGGCGAAACCTGTAATATTTTAAAAAAAGTTTCGCACTTTTCATTACAGTGAATAAAACGGGTCTCTAAAACGTGCGTTCCCATATCTCTGTCATGAATATTGATTTTGCACTGGAATTTGAACAGCCAGGTTTAGCACAGGCCAGAAAGATATTGGCTGAAAAACTTAACATCCACATAAATTTACATGAGCACAATGCATTGAGCTTTGCAGATTTATTAGAGCCCCGGCACTGTGCAATGGTATTGGGTGAATTTCAGTCCCGTATTCAGGCCTTAAACCTGACCTGTTCAGGTTCAATGTTCATAAAATATTGGGCTGTTCCGCTGCTATTTCCTTATCTATATGCCCTGCTCACTGAACAGCTAAATTTATCTTGGCAGCTGTCAGCACTTTCAGTGCAAATGGCACCGACGTGGTCTTGGGACCAGCATTTGAATTTTAAGGCTTCAAGTTTATCTCTAACGGCTCTAAGTACTCAAAATTCTGGTTATGAAGCATTTATGTTGAAGATTTTTCATGACCTCAATCAGATTTTTCAGGTGATCGGTCAGGTAGCAAAAGTACAACGGTTTCTGCTTTGGGAAAATACCGCTCTGCGTATTTTACAGTTCTATGACCTGATGCAGCGCAAAAATCCCGATGACATTTACAAGAGCGACATGCAACGTCAGTTTCTACTCGATCTGGAGGCTGAACGGTTTGGTTTAAAACACAATCCGTTTTTACTCTTGCAACACAGCCGTCAATCCAGTCTTAAAAATTATCAGCGTAAAAAATGCTGCTTTTATTTTCAACTTCCTGAAGCTGAAAATGAATACTGCGGCAGTTGCCCATTAGTAAATAAACACCCATAAAGTGATCAACCTTCATGTTAGAACTATCCAATAATTTATTAAAATCTTATTCCGCTATTTCCAGTTCAACCATCGGCCATATTTTAGATACTGGCTATTTACCCGGTATTCATGCTGTAAATTCAATTCAGCAGGTAGCAGGTAGAATCAGAACAGTCACCTTAAACTCTATTAACGCTATGCAGATTCGTGAGGCTCTCTTAGCCAGTAAAACGGGTGATGTCTTAGTGATCGATGCGCGCAACATCGGTAATCGCGCCTGTTGGGGCGAACAGCGTCATCGAGCTGCCATTTACCATCAACTGGCTGCAATTGTGGTGTTGGGTGCAGTTACCGATATCAGCGCCTTACGTACCATGAAAGTTCCGGTTTTTGCCCAGGCGGTCAGTTGTTTAACTACCCGAGCCGAAGGGAAAAGCCTGGTCGATTTTGATCAGGACATTTATTATTTTGATGCCGTTATCTCCACTGGTGACCTTATGGTTGGAGATGCTGATGGTGTGTTTATTTTAAGGCCTGACATGGCAGAAAGATATGTGGCCCAATTTCAAAATATAGAGTTACTCGAACAGCAAAAACGTGATCAATTTTTTAAACAACATCCTCCTGAAGATTATTATCACCAGCTAAACCACAGAAATAATTCAGAAAGAGACATAATCTAATGAAGACCTTATCCTCCTGCTTACCAAACCACTTTAATTATCAGGAAAAAGGTATCAGCTATGCACTGCGGGCCTTAAGCTTACCGGATGATTTTCCACTCCTGTATAAATGGATGCATGAACTACATGTTATTCCACAATGGCAACTCAATAAGCCAGAATCGGAACTGGCAGCATATTTTGAAAAAATGCAGGTAGATGACCATCAGCGGCTCTACATTATTCAGATCGAAGGGGAGGACATTGGCTATCTGGAGATTTATGAAGCCAAGCGAGACAGATTATCATTGTATTACTCTGCATTAGATCACGATTTAGGTTGGCATATTCTATTAGGTGAAAAAAAAGTGGTCGGAAAAGGGCATTTTAGAGCCGTTATGCGTCTGATAATTTATTTCATTTTTGAAAATTCGCCTGCAGAAAAAATTGTTGGCGAACCTGATGAGCGTGTCAGATCTTATGAATACATTGCACAAGATATTGCTTTTAAAGCGCAGAAAAAAATCAGGATGCCAGAGAAAAATGCCATTCTATACTATTGTTTCAGAGAAGAATTTTATGAAAAATGTGGGGAATATAAATCTTTTTTAAATAAATAATTGTTAACTGGGCTTATCAATTTATTTTTTCACCATTTTTAAAATCCGGATTCTAAAATTTAGCGATTCAGGTTAGTTGATAAAGTAACTTCAAAAAGTTGAGTGAAAAAATAGTAAATATTGCAACAAAAAATTTACATTGATAATAATAATTATTATTATTTGCATCAATATTAATATTCTTATAAAGGGATTAAGAATGCGACTATCTCAATTTAGTCTGTGTTTTCTTACTGTAGCAATTTCCTCACTTTTATATGCGGAAGATTCTGGTTCTGAATTAAAAGAGCTGAAAAATTCAGATAAAACAATGAAACTTTCTCCTATTGTGGTCACAGCTACCCGTACACCTAAAACAATTGCTGAGATTGCGGGTACAGTACAGACTATTCAGGGTGAGGATATTGCTCAACAGGCGGGAGCGAGCCGGAAAGTTGCAGATGTTTTAGCGCAACTCGTACCCTCACTGGCACCAAGTAGTGGAACAACCAGTAATTATGGACAAACCATGCGTGGTCGTAATGTATTGGTCATGATCGATGGAGTTTCACAAACAGGTTCGCGTGACGTAGCGCGTCAGCTCAACAGCATCAGTCCAAATATGATTGATCATATTGAGGTAGTTTCAGGTGCGACCAGTATTTATGGTTCAGGTGCAACGGGCGGGATCATTAATATTATTACTAAACGTGCAGATAAATCGAAAAATTTCAGTTTTCAGACCAAGTTGGGCCTGACATCGGCTGACAATTTCCGTCGCGATAGCCTGGCTTATCAAGTGGGGCAAACTGCTTCATTTAATAATGACAAGATGGACGGTTTTTTAGGTATAGATTATACCAGCCGAGGTTCGCAGTTTGATGGTAAAGGCAATCGTATCCCGTTAAGCCCTTGGCAGGGCAGCACGATGGATACTAACACGCTTGATGTGAATGGCCGTTTAAACTTTAATTTAACCGATCAGCAAAGCTTAAGTTTTGGTGCACAATATTATAATGATGAACAGGATACCGAATATGGCCCTGACTATTCCTATCTGCAAAAAGGTACACAGCCTTCATATAAAGCCATTAAAGGATGGAGTTTAGATAAACAGCCTTTCACAGAACGCTATGCCTTTAATACCCAATATCAAAATCAGGATTTACTGGGACAAACTTTGAATATTGAAGCGTATTACCGTAATGAAAAAGCACGTTTTGTACCGTATGGTTATTCAAAAGATGGCGTTGATGTAAAACAAAGTCAATCCAATGTGGACTATGCGGGAATTCGCTCTACCGTTCAATCTGATCTGCAGGTAGCCGACCGGGCTTTAAGGCTGACCTATGGCTTGGACTATGACAGAGAAAAAGACCGCCAGTGGGCCGATTACTATACACCTAGTAATAATGGCTTGGTTTATACCCCTACAGGTAAAAAAGAAAGTGCGGGACCTGATACAAGAATCCAGAATATTGGAACATTTGTACAAGGTGATTATGCCATTACGGATCGTTTAAATATTCAGGCAGGTGTACGTTATCAATATGTTCAGGCGGATACCGACAGTTATTTTACTGCACGTAAACCTATTACATTAATGGCAGCTGACTCTACCGATTCTGACAAGCTCCTGTTCAATTTAGGTACAGTTTATGAGTTAACAGATATACAGCAAGTGTATGCCAACTTTTCACAAGGTTATAGTTATCCTGATGTACAACGGGTACTGCGTGATGTAGCTGCCTATACCTTAACGACGTCAGGTATTGCACCGATTACAGTTAACAGCTATGAACTGGGTTGGCGCTTAAATCAGGATAATGGCATAAACTTGGCTCTAACGGGGTTTTATAACACTTCTGATAAAGTAGTACAGTTCAATTCTGACCGTTCAGTAAATGTAGTCGATACCGATCAGCGCATTTATGGAGCAGAAGCAACTGTGAGTTATCCATTTATAGAAAATTATAAGGTCGGTGGTACTTTGGGTTATACGCGGGGACAATATAAAGATGTTGCAAATAACTGGCATGAACTTAATGCTTTTGCAATTTCCCCGACGAAAGGTACTCTATTTGCTGAGTGGAGCAATGAGCAAGGCTATGGTGTGCGCGCACAAATACAAGCTATTAAAGGTACAGATAAAGCATATAAAGATGACCAGGCGTTAAAAGCGGCGGGGCTAACAGATAGCAATAGTGCGGCCGAAATTAAAGGCTATACCACGATGGATGTTTTGGCTCATTTTCCTATGGCTAAAGGTCGTGTAGATTTTGGTCTCTATAATCTGTGGGGCCGTCAATACAAAACCGTATTTGCTCAACAAGCAGCAGTTACTAATGACAACCCTATACTGGCGATTCCTGCTGAAGGTCGTACTTTCGGTTTAAGCTATACCATTAATTATTAATGCTTATCCAGGAACTATCTGTAGCAGTACAGATAGTTCTTCATTTCTTGAGATGTCATGAAAGATAACGTCAATGGATAAAAAGAAATCAGAATGGCTATCTATTAGAGAGATTTTTTATATCTGCTTGGCAGCTTATGCCTATAGCGTATGGATATCTTGGGTTTTACCTGATTATTTACCTTTCGCAAAAGCTGAAAATATCTATTTTTCTGCCCTCCTGGGTTTTATTTTTCTCATTTTTTATATTGTATTAGTTCCTGGTCTGCATTCTAAGAAATGGCAAAAGAGAATAAATTATCTGAGTTATGTCTTGTTGCTAGGCTATTGGATAATAAAAAAAATAGGAGAACATTAAATGCAGTTTCGCCAGGTACAGGCAACTTTGCACAGCTGGTTGGGTATAGTTGTACTATGGTCAGGTTTCTTAATCTTTTTTACCGGCTCCATTGCCTACTTTAGAACTGAAATTAACCTCTGGTCTAAACCTGAAATTTTTTTATATTTAAAAAAGCCTCCTCCTTCTTTTGAATCGGCCCAAGTCGCTTATGATTATTTAAATATGCATGCCCTGGAAGCAAAAAGATGGCGGGTGAATCTTGCGAATTCCCGAATGCCCTTTAACACTTTAGAGTGGCAAGATAAAACAAATAAGTACCATAAAATACAAGATCCGAATACAGGATTAATCTTAAAAGAGGCCCGAGAAAGTTTGGGAGGCGACTTCTTTTTTAAATTACATTACAGTCTTTATCCCTTACCAGATGTAGTAGGTAGAACGCTTGTAGTCATTATAGGGGTCCTATTTCTTATTGCATTAATCAGCGGGATATTGACCCATAAAAAAATATTTAAAGATTTCTTTGTCTTTCGAAGTTTTAAAGGACAGCGGACCTTGTTAGATTTACATCATATTACTGGCGTAGTAACGCTTCCTTTTTATTTAATTATGGCCTTTACTGGCATCATGATTTTCTTTTATCTGCTCATGCCTTGGGGAATCAATCAACAATATGGCGAAAATGGAATAAAAAAATTTTATAACGAAATACAATATATCAATCCGCCAAAACTGGCAGCAGATTCAGGTATTCATTTAAAAGAATTCTCTACCTTCTCCAGTCAATTACCTCAACAGGGCAGTAATGGTACTACTCTGGAGAAATTTGAAGTTAAAAATCCAAATACTACGGAAGCCTTAATTACGTTTGACTATGGATATAAAAAATTAATTACTTTCAATAATCCACAATTTATTTTTTTAGCAAATACTGGAAGGCAACTAAATAATGAAAGGAATCTTCATCCTGTCGCTCAAATCAGCTCGGCAACCTATGGGATTCATTTGGGTTATTACGCCAGTCAATCAATGAGATGGGTGTTGGCGAGTTTAGGTTTTGCTGGTTGCATCATGCTGGTCGCCGGAGCTTTATTATGGCAAAAGAAACGGATTAAACAGCAACATACATTAAGTTATAAGATAGTGAGTTACCTTAACTATTTCACTTTCTTGGGCTTGCCATTTGCAACAGCCATGTATTTTTTGGCCAACCGTGTTTTACCAACCAATCTTGAACATCGAGTTCAGTACGAGTTACTGACATTTTTTATAAGCTGGATTGGAATTCTAATCATTCCGATGCTGATCAAAATGCAAAAAGCTATTATTTTAGCCTTTATATTCACTGCTTTTATTTTATTGATAACAGTATTAAGTCCTGTATTTCTTTCTCCACAAGCTTTCATCCTCAATACATGGTTACATCAGCAATGGCCTATAGCAGGCGTTGACCTCGTATTTATATTTATTGCTATAGGATATATTTCTGCTTGTTATTATTTTAGAAAAATACAAATGAGTAAGGTGAATAAATGAGTTTGGTTGCAATATTATGGGCAGTTGTTGCAATGATGCAGCTTTGTATGACCAGTCAAATTGGAATGAAAAAACTTAATAATAACTTCCTGGCTTTTAATCATGCTCGTTCTTCTTTAAAAATATTATCGTTTATTTTTATGGGCGTTTCTTTATATCTGAACTGTCTGGATAATGGTGTTTCTGTAGGAATTATCAGCTGGTTTTTCTTGATTATAACTTCAGCATTTTTTTTACAGATTTTATTTTTCTATCATTTTAAAAAATGGTTTTTTTTAATCTGGATCTTTTTATTTCTTCTGGTAGTTTATTATCTGTTAACTCATATATTTAATAATATTATAGTTTAAATCTCACTGAGAGTTTAGTAGTAACCTACTAATTAAGGAGAGCAAACTTTTAAAAAGACATTGTTAAGTAAGTGCATTATAATTACTTAAAATATTTTAGGTGTGATTTTGAATTTTAATGCTTTTAAGTCCATCATTCACCTTATTTAGCAAATGAATCAGGGTAATTACATCATCAAAGGTGAGCTTATTTAGGGCCTGACCATAAAACTCAAAGAAATCAGCTTGCAAGTTGTCCCATGTCTCCAAGCCTTCAGCCGTCAGCGCAACAATTTTAGCACGGCGGTCCTGTTCACTAATGACCCGCTCCACCAGACCGTCACGTTCTAGCCGTTTTAATACTGCGTCCAGATTTTGCCGGCTCACGCCCAAATATTCAGTCAGATCAGAAAAGGACATTCCTGATTTAACTTTTGGACGGGACAAAGCACCCAGCACCGCCCAATGTACTGGAGATATTTTCAGCTCATTGAGGCATTTGCGGTCCAGGCTGTTGCCCACCTGAAACAGCCGGAAAAAAAGCCGGTTATGCGCAGAATATAAGGATTGATCATATTTTTTTGACAAAGTATCACTCACAATATTGGATATCCTCAAAACTGAAATAGCCGAGCCGCGCAGAGTATAGCCTATCACTTTTTCGCTTTAATCAGTTTCTTTTATCATTTGTTTTAAAAATCATAGTGTTTTTGCAGAAATTTTCCTATTTAAATTCTGAGTCGATCAATTTTATGGCTTGGAAATCTCTCTTTTTCTCCTCACTTCCATTGCGCTCACTCGCCAAATATCTAAGGTTTTCTTCCTGATTTTAAAGGAATAAATTATCTGTCATGCAAAAAACATATTTGGGCTCTAAAGTGAGGTCAGATTCAAATTAATCTAAAGCTAAAAACCAATATAGGTCAATACATTGAATAAATAAAAATATTAAGTTATTAATAAATATATAGATAATGATTTATAGATATTATTTTATGTAAAGATATTGACATAAATGCAATCTCTTTCTATTTTAGATAAAACACACCGAATTAAAACAACAGTCGATTAAATTCGACAACAAAATAGCGTAGGGATGAGCAATGAAGGGATTAAAAGACAAGGTTGTGATTGTGACAGGCGGAGCAGGCGGAATTGGTTCAGCCACCTGCCAACGTCTGGCAGAGGAAGGCGCCAAAGTTGCCATTTTTGATATGAATCTGGAAGCGGCTGAAAAGCTGGCGAATGAAATCAATCAATACGGTCAGGCACTGGCAATTCAGTGTGATATTACCCAAAGTGATGTAGTTGAGCAGGCAGTTCAAAAAACCGAAACTGAACTCGGTCCAATTAATGGACTCGTCAACAATGCCGGCTGGGATATTTTTAAACCTTTTGTTAAAACCAATCCGCAGGAATGGGAAAAACTGATCCAGATCAATCTGGTCGGTATGCTGAATATGCACTTTACTGTGCTAAAAGGCATGGTAGAACGCAATTCCGGCAGTATTGTCAATATTGCTTCTGACGCGGCCCGGGTCGGCTCTTCGGGTGAAGCAGTCTATGCGGCCTGTAAAGGCGGCTTTTTATCTTTCTCTAAAACGCTGGCACGTGAGCATTCACGTCATAACATCAAAATTAATGTGATTTGCCCGGGACCTACAGATACGGCTTTGCTTGCAGGCGTGACTGAAGGCGCGTCAAATCCGGAAAAATTACGTGAAGCTTTTATTCGTGCCATTCCACTGGGTCGTTTAGGTCAACCGGATGATTTGGCTTCTGCCATTGCCTTTTTCTTGAGCGATGATGCCAGCTTTATTACCGGACAGGTACTCAGTGTCTCTGGCGGTTTAACCATGAACGGTTAAACGGAAATCATCATTTAATTTCATAACCATCACAGTTCAACCAGATAGATAAAAACAGTACAGGATGTAAAGAAAATGAATTTTGAAGATATCTTATATGAAGTTAAAAATGGTGTTGTCTGGATCACGATTAACCGTCCAGAAAAAATGAATGCCTTCCGTGGCACCACTTGTGACGAGCTGATCAAGGCGTTAAATAGAGCAGGTTATGACCGTAACGTGGGCGCAATTGTGCTGGCGGGTGCAGGCGAAAAAGCCTTCTGTACCGGTGGTGACCAGTCCGCGCATGATGGAAATTATGATGGCCGCGGCACGATTGGCTTACCAATGGAGGAATTACATACCGCCATCCGTGATGTACCTAAACCGGTAATAGCACGCGTACAAGGCTATGCCATTGGCGGTGGCAATGTGCTGGCAACCATTTGTGACTTGACCGTCTGTTCAGATAAAGCCATTTTTGGTCAGGTTGGTCCGAAAATGGGATCGGTTGATCCGGGCTATGGCACGGCATTTTTAGCGCGTGTGGTAGGTGAAAAGAAAGCCCGTGAAATCTGGTATATGTGCCGCCGTTATTCTGGTCAGGAAGCTGTTGAAATGGGCCTGGCGAATAAATGCGTACCGGCTGATCAACTGGACGCTGAAGTGCAGGCTTGGGCAGAGGAAATTTGTCAGCGTAGTCCGACTGCCATTGCAATTGCCAAACGCAGTTTCAATATGGATACCGCACATCAGGCAGGTATTGCTGGCATGGGCATGTATGCGCTAAAACTTTATTACGATACTGAAGAGTCTCGTGAAGGAGTCAATGCACTGAAAGAAAAACGTCAGCCTGAATTCCGTAAGTATGCCAAATAAGGAGACTGATCCATGAAAAAGAATCCTTATATCACTGAAGAGCTCGAGTTTTTGGCAGAAACAGCAGAAAAATTTGCCCAGAAATATATCGCCCCAGGCTTTTTGGAACGAGACCAAAGCCGAATCTTTGACCGTGATCTGGTCAAAAAGATGGGTGAAATGGGCTTTATTGCACCTGAGCTGCCGGAACAATACGGCGGTCAGAGCATGGGCAGACTGGCGGCTGGAATTATCCATGAAGCGATTGCCAAAGCAGATTTAAGTTTCTCCTATATCAACCTGCTTGCTTCCCTAAATGGGCAGATTCTGGCCGAACATGGTCAGCCAGAAGTCGTTGAGCCTTGGCTGAAAAAACTCACTGCAGGCGAAGCTATCTTTTCAATAGCTTTGACCGAGCCGCGAGGCGGTTCTGATGCAGCGAACTTGCGTTTGAAGATTGAACGTGATGGCGATGAATATGTCATTAACGGCGAAAAGACTTCAATTTCTGCGGCCGATCAGGCAGATGCTTCTGTAGTGTTTGGTCGTATTGGTGCCAATGAAAATGGCGCACATGGCGTGACAGCGCTTTTAGTTCCAATGAATTTACCGGGCATCAGTACCACACGTTTTGACTGTCATGGTCAGCGCGCCATTGGTCGCGGTTCAATCTTTTTTGACAATGTTCGCGTACCCGTAAATCACCGTCTAGGGGATGAAAACAAAGGTTTTGTGCAGGTGATGCAGGGCTTTGATTTTTCTCGTGCGCTGATCGGTTTACAGGTTTTGGCCGTTGCCCGGGTGAGTCTGGATGAAGCCTGGGAATATGCAGCCCAACGTGAAGCTTTTGGTCAGCCATTGACTGCTTTTCAGGGAGTTTCGCATCCACTGGCGGAATACGAAACCCAGGTTGAAGCGGCACGCTTACTTTGCCTGCAAACCTTATGGCTCAAGGACAATCATCTGCCACATACCTCTGAAGCGGGCATGTGTAAATGGTGGGGGCCAAAACTGGCCTATGATGTAATTCATCAATGTCTGTTGACCTTTGGCCATGCCGGTTACGATCGCGGTGTGATGGAACAGCGGATGCGTGATGTACTTGGTTTCCAGATTGGTGATGGAACGGCCCAGATCATGAAAACGATTATTGCGCGACATAAGGCAGGACGTAAGGCTGTTCCGGCTTAAGGAAAATAAGTCTAAACCTGAATACGATAATTATAAAGAATGAGGAATAAACGAATGGATTTCGATGCGGTTCTGATCCCGGCCAGAAAAGAGGCCATGCTCAAACAGGGATACTGGTTAAACCAGACAATACTCGATTTTTTACGCAGTGCCGTAGAAAAGAATCCGGATAAAACAGCATTAGTCAGCTTTAAGCTCGAACAGCGGACTGAACAGACTTTCAGCTATCAGCAGCTTTGGGATATGACCAATAAAATTGCGCTGGGTCTAAAACAGCTTGGTGTTGAAAAAAATGATGTGGTGTCTTGCCAGTTGCCGAACTGGTGGGAATTTACCTTGCTTTATCTGGCTTGTAGCCGTATCGGTTCAGTACTCAATCCGCTTATGCCGATCTTCCGTGAACGTGAACTGGAATTCATGCTCAAACATGGTGAATCCAAAGTTTTTGTTGTACCTAAAACGTTCCGCAATTTTAATCATGAACAGCTGGCCAATCAGCTGCAAAACAAGCTGGATAGCTTGAAGCAAGTAGTGGTGGTCAATGGTGAAGGTGAGAATAATTTTGATCATCTGTTACTCAATCATAGTCTGAAACAGGATGCTTCAGCAGTTGCTGCGCTGGATGGACTGGAATCTGGCCCGGATGACATTACCCAGCTGATTTTTACCTCAGGCACGACCGGTGAACCGAAAGGCGTGATGCATACTGCCAATACCTTATTTTCCAATATTGTGCCGTATGCAGAAAGACTGCATTTAACTGAAAATGATGTGGTATTAATGGCTTCACCAATGGCACACCAGACCGGTTTTATGTATGGCTTAATGATGCCGATTCAGCTGAATACCAAAGTGGTGTTGCAGGATGTTTGGGATGTAGCCAAAGCAGTGGACCTGATTCATCAGCATCAGGTGAATTTCACCATGGCCTCGACACCATTTTTGAATGATTTGTCCAGTACCGTGGCAGAACAGCATGATAAAGTCGATTCACTAAAGATTTTCCTGTGTGCCGGTGCACCCATTCCAGGTCCATTGGTGCAAAAAGCCAGGGAAACTCTGGGTGTTAAAGTCATATCAGCTTGGGGTATGACTGAATGTGGCGCTGTAACACTAACCAGACCTGAAGATAAGGATGAACGCTCTTTTAATACTGATGGAATTGCATTGCCAGGTGTTGAAATCAAGATCGTGGATAAAAAAGGACAGAGTAAAACTGTTAATGAAGCCGGCCGTTTAATGATCCGTTCATGTTCCAGTTTTGGAGGTTATTTAAAACGCCCACATTTAAATGATACAAATGTTGAGGGCTGGTTTGATACCGGAGATATCGCATATCAGGATGAGCAGGGTTACATCCGGATTTGCGGACGTAAGAAAGATGTGATTATCCGTGGCGGAGAAAATATTCCGGTTGCGGAAATTGAGTCACTATTATATAAGCATCCAAATATCGCTTTAGTAGCATTGGTGGCTTATG
This sequence comes from Acinetobacter sp. 1294596, assembly GCF_000582925.1. Lineage (NCBI taxonomy): Bacteria > Pseudomonadati > Pseudomonadota > Gammaproteobacteria > Moraxellales > Moraxellaceae > Acinetobacter > Acinetobacter sp. 1294596. The sequence continues at coordinate 24,789 of NZ_JFCC01000040.1, forward strand.
CAGATGAAAGGCTTGGTGAACGTGCATGTGCGATTATCAAACTAAAAGATCCAGCACAGCTTTTGAGTTTAAATGAACTGGTTGATTTTCTTAAAACCCATAATCTGGCCATACAATATATTCCTGAACGTTTAGAAATCTGGGAAGAAATACCAATGACACCCTCTGGAAAAATCCAGAAATTTAAATTGAGAGAGTTATTGCAGTAAGCTATAAAATAATAACTTAGAAAATCAGCTTATTTTTTTAATAAAAGCTAAGCAGTAAAAATAATTTCTATTAACAGGATTGAAAATTTTTGATGTGGAAAGGAAAGCTTAAACCTATAAATTTTAGAATACTTTAAATGCGATATAATGTAGCTGCTTGGTTTAAATTTTAAAATATTCACAGGCCTAAAGTTTTCTTCTTTGCTAAGCGCTAAATATAATATCTATCAAGCTCAGGACAGTTTCATTTTAGGTGAAACTGTCATTCTATAGTTATTCAATAAATAATTCGATACTGTCTAATATCTGGCTAAGAAAAACTATACTTTTTAAGTCGATAATCCAGTTTCGCCCGGCTAATACCGAGCAGCTTCAGAACTATTGGGTCTGGCTTTTTACATAGTAGTCCCAATTAATTGCTGTTCATGCTGCTCCAGATCGAAACCTTCTGTCAAAATAGTAGCTAAATCTGTTCCAGTGTATTCAGTATAGTTATCATCGTGCTGCGTTTGCGTTTGCGTTTGCGGGAACAAAACATTTAGTTTAATTAACAGCTGATTTTAGGTTCACAGGACGGCACATTCCAGCAGATTTTCCAGCTTTCGGATATTTCCTGGCCAAGCATAGGCTTGCATAAAGGCTGTGGCTTTTTTACTGATACCCTGTATCTGTTTACCATAGCAATAAGTGAATTGATGAATATGTTATTACTATAATGCACTATCTATCATTATTGATTGTGGAAACTTAATCATTCTGCGTCTTCTTAGATAACCATACTAAAGAAAGTGCTGTAATAACCAGCCATGGAATAAGGGCCATATTCATGACTTTCCAGCCAATTATATCCAGCAATGCCCCAGCACTAAATGAGCAGATCAATCCCACCACAAAAACTGTCATGTCATTAATGGCCTGTGCCTTGGCTTTTTCTTCGTGAGTATAAGTTCTGGTTAATAAAGAAGTACTGCCAATAAACAGGAAATTCCAGCCTACACCCAATAAAACCAGAGAAATGGCAAATGAATGGAATTGCAGACCAGAAAGGGCAAAAGCGATATAACAGGCAAACAGTAAGAGACCTGCAAACATGACTTTCAATACACCAAAACGGACAATCAGGTTACCCGTAAAAAATGATGGCAGGAACATCCCCAGTACATGCAATTGAATTACAGTGGTAATTGTACCTAATTCATGATGAGCATGACGCATGGCAATTGGTGTGGCAGTCATACCTAAAATCATGATGCCATAACCAGTAATTGCGCCCAGTAAAGCCACTAAATACATAGGCTGAAATACAATTTTTGGCCAAGGTCGTCCTGCACTAAAACTGGTCTTAATTTCCACCTGATCTGGAATATGCAGTCTTGATAAGATTCCCATCGCAATCAGGGAAACGATAGTAATGATCAGGAAAGAACCCACATATTCCAGATGATTAAATAGTGGTCCACCAAAGCGACCAAAACCCGGACCAATCAATGCTGCAACCCCCCCCCCCGCCATAACAAACGAAATTGCACGGGAACGAAAGGCATCATCTGCTACTTCACTGGCAGCAAACCGGTAGAACTGGGCAAAGGATTGATATGCTCCCACACAGAATGTGCCTAATGCCAATAGAGAAAGTGAACTATAGATAATACCAACTGCTGCAATAATTCCACCTGAAATACCTAAAAAAGCGCCACATAAAAAGCCATTGCGCCTGCCTACTTTTGCCATCCACATTGAAGCAGGGAACATCATCATGGCTGTACCTAAAAACATCGAGGCAATTGGCAGGGTGGCAAGGGTAGGCGTATTGGCAATATTTGCACCTGCCAGTCCGCCAATCGTCATCACCATGACTGAAACGGTCTGGAATAAAGACTGTGAACTTGCCAGAATGAAAACCTGGCGGTGCATGGTATTTTGCAGCATAAAAGTGAAACCTGAATTTTTATAAGTAAATGATTGATGAGCGTTTTTAGGTGGAATTATTACCACCTGGAACCAGGCTTGAGCTGATTTCATTCGTACATAAGTCTATTGAGCCTGTTCTGGTAAATAGATCGCTTAAACCTGCACTAATAGTGGCAATCTTGGCCCTTATCACGGCTTCTGTTCCATAAATTTTTGAGCAGATAAAAGATGTCCTGTCTTTACATAAAGGATTGCTCCTGCTGAACAAGCATGAAAGTTATGGCTGCTTTGAATCGGTAAACGAATCCATGAGCCTGCAGGATAAGTTTCTCCATTTGCAAGCAATTCACCTTGTATCACCAGAAGTTCAATTCCGTTTGCACTGTGCTCAGCAAAACTCTGATGGGGTATTAGTTTTTCCAGATAGGTTTGTTCGTCCTGAGAGTCATATAAAGGGCAAATCTTACGCTGATTAAGTGTTTGCCAGTTTTCGGGTTCATGGGTATTGATACGCACCGGCAGTACATCTTCTCTGGTCATTTGCATGAGTTTGACAAAAATCAGTGTGCCTTCTTCACTGAATGGAGTATGTTTTGATCCATCCGGATTTCGTAAATACCAGCCTGCTGGATAATGATGGTTGCCATTTTCAGTAAATGTTCCAGAGAGCACTAAAATTTCTTCACCTAATGGATGTTGATGCTCTGGAAAAATGCTCTGCGGTGCATAACGAACCAGACTGGTGGCACGGGCTGTTTCACCACCTATTCTATCGAGCATAACTCGTTCAACTTCACCACCAGGAGATTTGACCCATTGATAATCGTTAGGTCTAACCATAGCCACTTGGGAAAAATCAGCGTTAATCCACATGCTTTGTCTCATCTATTCAAAAAGTCAGATATCCTGTTGATCTGATAAAGATTAATAGGAAGAAAAACTTAAAAATGTTAATACTGATTGTTACTATTTACTGCTTCTAACAGACGCGCTGAATAGGGTTAGGCCTGCTAGAACATTTAATATAATTGTGACCAATAGAGCTTCCTTATCCAGTTTTGTATTTAAAGGGCTTTGACCCATAAAGTGAAAAATTGATTCTATAAAGATGGTTCTATACAAACAAACCAGTTAATCTTATAGTAATTGATAGAAAATCTTTAGAATGAAAACTCCTGTATATCTCAACGCATTAAGAGCTTTTGAAGCCAGTGCCAGACATCAAAGTTTTTCCGCGGCAGCTATTGAGCTGAATGTAACTCCTGCAGCGGTGGGACAACTGGTTAAAAGTCTGGAAGATTACCTGGGCATTACATTGTTTCAGCGGAGTACAGGGGGAAAAGCCCGCTTGGTGGTAACTGAAGCTGCATTAATGGCATTGCCCGATATTCGTGCCGGTTTTGATAGATTATTACTTGGTTTGGAAAAACTACAGGCACAAACTTCAGCAGGTGTTTTAACTGTTGCGGTCAGCCCGGCTTTTGCATCGAAATGGTTGCTGCCAAGAATTGATACTTTTCAGCAAGCCTACCCTGAAATTGATATTCGACTGGATACTAACTTGGAACCTGTAGATTTTGCTCAATATGGTATTGATATTGCCGTGCGATATGGACAGGGAAACTGGTCAGGACTAGTTGCGGAAAAACTCATGGATGAAGAGGTTTTTCCTGTTTGTTCACCAGGGTTTTATCAGAAATATCGACACCTGTTAAAATATGTAGAGAACTTATTAAACCTACCTTTAATTCATGACTTAACACTGGATGTCCATACAGGTTTTACTACTTCGGATACATGGTTGAAGTACAATCAGGTGAGCAATGGCCCGACCCAGCGAGGATTAAAAATTAATAATTCAGCTGCTGTACTACAGGCAGCAATTGATGGGCATGGGGTCGCATTGGCAAGAAGTGTTATGGTGGCAGATGATTTAAAAACAGGGCAGTTGATACGTTTATATCCAGATATGAAGTATTCATCGGCCTTGGCCTATTATATGGTCTATCGACAGGAATGTCAGAATAAGCCGAAATTCGTAGCCTTTAAAACATGGCTGATGGACGAGGTAAAGTTATAAACTAAATAATTTTTTGATATTGTTTTTAGATGTATATATCAGTATCTATTATTTAAATAAATTATGTATATCCAGTTTATTGGAATAATTGAAGTATATAATAAAATGTCTTG
>NZ_JFCC01000041.1:0-28336 GCF_000582925.1 Acinetobacter sp. 1294596
TAATGCGCGTATCGTTGAATAAATCGTTGTATGGCTTACATTCATTGTTTGATCCAAATCAGGAAATGTCTTTAAACGCTTTGCTATTTGCTGAGGAGACCATAAACAACGGATCGCTTCAACAATAAATTTCCAGAGGATTGAATCGATTTTGAGTTTTCTGTGACCACGTCTACGTCTAGCGAAGGTGTTATCAGAAGCATATCGAGCTTGATAAACGTCATTGATGCTATTTCTTTTAAGCTCACGATAGATCGTACTAGGATGTCTTTTAATGAGTTCAGCAAATTTTCTGGCTGAAAAGCCTTCTTTTCTTGACTCAAGCATTAATGCAGTACGATCTTCAAAGTTAAGATGATGGTATGACAATTTTATATACTCCATAAACCCTTTAAATTAATTAGGTGGTTTATGTCGCACTTCAAGTTTTACTCTGCCAACTATTAATAGCATTCTTACAGATTTTGTATTTTTCAAAGTTCTAATATCTAAGAATAAATCTTTAATTAATTTCAATCTTTTCCGCCTTCACATGAGGATTATATTCAAGAGCCCAAAACGGATATTTATTCCAAGGTTTAGCGTATTTTAAAATACTTTCAATATAAAACTGGTCCCATGTTTTCATTCTTGGCATTACTCTAAGGGTTAAATGATTTTTGAAATTATAATTTTTTTCTTATTTTATTTAGTATTTTAAAAGATTCTTCTTTAGTTATTTTTAAATCATAAGAAGTCATGAATAAATATGAGCCATCTTGATTCTTTTGTATATCTGGATCCATACATAAATCAATTTGAAGCTTTCTCGCTAAATAAATATTATTAAATTTTAACTCATCTAAACTAGTTTTTTTTTGTTGTACTTGAACAAAAAAGTCTAAAAATTCTTTAATAAAACGGTCTAAGTACCAATTTATTTTAAAGTAACTACTCAATATATATTCAAAACTTTCTTCTTCAGTAGCAGTTATTAACTTAAATTGGTTAAGAGAACAGCTTAGCTGATTATAAAGTATAAATATTTTTTGATTTTCAATCTTATATTCATCTATCAGATTATCCATATAAATATTAAATTTAATGTCATCAAGTACTTCGAAATTAGTAATTATTTCTTCAGATCTATTCTTTGATTTTAATCCATACATTGTTTGATGAATTAAATTAATAATATTCATTGCTTGGGTTAGACAATCTAAAGCTTTATCATGCTTAACTTGCTCTTTCCAATTATTAAGTAAAAATAAAGCAGCGACTGGAGCATAAAGAGTAGCTGTCCAGCCTAAAATACCAACTATTGCGTTAGTAATATCTGCACCTTGGACTGGTGTAATGATCAAGGTATAGATTAAAAAACCTATCATTAAAAGAACAAGATAGGTAATCACCAGTGCAGCTATTAAAGATATTTTGTTAGCCATAATTTTATATAATTTGATCCTGATTCAACTTTTTAATATTATTTTCCCAATCTTCAGCAAAATTTCTTCTTTTACCCTTCTCAAAATATATTCTGTTTTTTATAAGTTTTTTAACTTTATCTGACAGAATAACGTTCTCAATCATATTCATTGCTTTTTGTAGATCTTCAAATGAAACTTGAACATAGCCATCCGTTACATCATTAGAATTATCCTCTACAGTATGATTAATTAGCCTTTTGATAGTGTAGCTACCAATGGCCAGACTATTTGCTATCGAACTGAAGGTTCTGCGTAAATCATGATAGGTAAATTGAATACCTGAATTTTCAATAACCTTTTCTCTGGCTGCACGTCTATCTGTTAAATGGGAATCCTCACCACGCCCCGGGAAAATATATTTTGAGTTAGAACGTTTTTTACGTTCCTTCAATATATACCAGAGCGTTTCACCCATTGGCAGCATCAGATCCTCACCGTTTTTAGTGTCAGTAACGGTAATAGTTCCATACTTTAGATCTACTTTAGACCATTCAGCCGTTTCAGCTTCATTTCGACGAAAGCCAGTTAAAGCGATCAGGAAGAGAAAATCTTGGTTTGTATAAGCATACATATCATCATTTTGATGACCTACCCATGTAGTGGTTGCAACAGCATAGGCCCAATCTTCACGTTGATCTGAACGAATATAATTTTTTCTACGCTTAATCGTATTCCATGCATTCAGCTCATATAGTGCAGCGACTGGATTATTGCCTTTAATGATCTTCTCACCTTTATCATCGGTGTAGTATTTTTTTGAATAATTGAATAGGGCAGAGAAGAACTTCATTGCCAGGTTCGCTTGTGCATGGCCAACACTGGAGTCTGAAAGCGATTTATGTTTTGCATGAATCATCTTTTCAGTGATTTCATTAATTTTTAAATCTTTCCAGTCTGCAAGATAACTGTTAGTACACTTCGTATATGCAGTAATTGAATCTTTGGCCAGAGTTTTATTCTTTTTATAATTCTCAAAGGCTTCGCTAACAGTGGGAATTTTCTTAAATAGACTTTCTTCATAAATAGACTGCTGCTTGATATTTCTCTTCTGGGCAACCGGATCTATACCTTTGTCCATGTTGAGCAGTAAATCTTTAGCTATGGTACGAGCTTGCTCTAAAGTATAAACACCATGCTTTCCTATTATTTTTCGCTTAGCTTTACCATTAGGCATTTTCTTTTCAACAAAGTAGCTTTTTACACCACCTACACAAATACCAAAGCCTGTCGTAACTGTATCCCGGTAAAAAACCTGTTTTTCTGGTGATAGAGGAATAGAGTCAATAAAGGTCTTGGTGAGTTTTTCGTGTGGCATGTGTTGACCCCTTAGCAGTACAGAGCAATATATAACAATACACAGCAATTTTTCTAGGGTCTATTAGAAGTCTATTTTTTGAAGGTATTGAGAAAAAGTCTATTTTATAAATTATCTTTAAAGGCGTAACTTGTTGTTATTATAAGAAATTGGTGTCTCCGGTGATGCCGCTGCATGTCGTTACCCTTGAACCCTAAAGTTCAAGGTGGACGCGACGCATACTTGCTGGGTTTCCTGCTCAAGGCAGGCATACACTCTAAATATGCAGAACGCAATCCTAAAGTGATGATATCGGCTCAGGGGAATAGACTCGCTGGCGAACATCTCAGAGACAAGTTAAGTATAACTGATCTGAAGCTGATGGCAATTGAATAAACTTTTAGGAGTGTAAAGTTAATTTTCAATTGACGAGTATTTATACGTAATCATGTATATGTCAGACAATTTTCTCGACATCTTGCATAATCGTACTCAACAAACGTTCACAGTGTGCATATTCCTGAAGTGATTTATTTAAAGTGAGTACTTCCTGCATTAGGGAAAGCGCTACCATAATAACCAGTTTGTTATGTTCAGTCCGTGGAGCATTACGGCGTATTTCATGAAATTTTTCATTTAACAATTGCCCGGCACGCTCCAGTTCTTCCTTTTTATCCGCAGTAGTTGCCAGCCGGAAAGTCTGTTCAATCAGACGCAGTTCAACCATTACCGGTTCACTCATGTCGAAGACTCCTCACTCATATCCGTGTTTGGGTGGGCAAGCTGCTGGATTTCCTGCGCATGCTGATCCTGACTGGTTCCTAAAATGGCCAGACGCTGAATAATGGCTTCTACCTTGTGTTTAGCCAGTTCGTTTTTCTGAAGCAGCCGCTCACGCTCCTGCTGAAGATCATGTATTTCCTGCTGGGACTGACGTTGCTGGGCCTGTAACTGCTCTTTAGTCGCACGGAGCTCATTCCGTTCGCTTAAAATTTCCTGAAAACGATTTTTAAGGTCAGTACAGCTTTTTTCTAGACGGCTATACCGATCTGCCAGAGCAGTGGCATCTGTATTGAGCTGTTTGAACTGACTTTCTACACTGCCCAGTTTCTCTGTCAACTGGTCAATTTCTTCTTGTTTTTGGGTAATGATGCCATTTTTTTGCACAACTTGAGCGTGATGATGCTGATCACTCTCTTCTTTGGCTTGAACGAGCGAACTATTTTCACTCTCAAGATGATGAAGCCGTGTTTTTAAAACACCAATATGCGCCTGTAGACGCTGTAATTCTTCTAACATAACGAGGTCGCACAGAATTGCAATCAAAGGTAATATATAAGCAGTATAAAGATTGGAAAAGCGAATGCAAGACGATATTTCAGGTTGGATAGACTGGCAGCAACAATTTAATGGAATTGAAGAAATTTCGAGCCCAAGTGAGTTACATGGCTTACTCACAGGTATAGTTTGTGTTACAGAGGCGCCCACTCGAGATGAGTGGATGAATATTCTCGCAACTCTTCATGTACCTGCTTTAAGTGATGAAGCACTGGCCATGCTGGCAGAGGAAGCAGAAGATGTATTTCATGCGCTGTCAGAAGATGAACTCGACTATTTACCTTTACTGCCTGATGATGAGCATATGCTGGCTGACCGGGTACAGGCACTGGCAGACTGGTGTGCAGGTGTAGTGCTGGGGTTTGGCCTTGCATCAGGACATATTCGATCTGACGAAAAAGAACTGATTGAGCACTTACAGGATGTAGCCGCAGTTGAATTTGAAGAGTCAGATGATGATGAAGAAGGCGAGGAAAGCTATCAGGAGTTATATGAGTTTGTACGTCTGATACCGGTTAGCCTTTCGATTGGACGTAAAAAAATTACAGTCTCAGAAAGCTCATTATTGCAACATGTTCAGGCTCAGGCTAAAAAGACCCCCTTATCTGATAGCCAAAATGTAGTTGAAATGTTTACGCCGCACCGTCCGAGTTAACTCGGACCTGGTGTTTGGTTAATACCAGCCGTGTTATATCCCATACTTTACAATTAAAGATTACCAGCATGATAAAACTGACTCAAGAAGACTTTCAACAGCGTCGCGACTGTCTGGCTGTACATATGGGGCCAAACAGTATCGCCATTATTGCCACCAGTCCGGTTGCCTACCGTAACCGGGATGCTGACTATAAATTCCGTGCCGACAGCAGCTTTTACTATCTGACCGGGTTTGCAGAGCCAGAAGCAGTGGCAGTCATTGAAACCTTTGAGACAGCAGATGACTACACCTACAGCCTGTTTTGCCGTGAACGTAACCGGGAAATGGAAATCTGGAATGGATACCGTGCTGGTATTGATGGCGCAATTGAAGATTATGAAGCTGATGAAGCTTATGCGATTGATCTGCTTGATGAAGAGATTATTGAAAAGTTGCTGAATAAAGCACGTCTGTACTATCGTATTGGACACAATGCCGAATTTGATGCCCGGGTCAGTCAATGGATTAAACAGGCTGATACCCAGCAGCGTCGTGGCGATGGTTCTCCATCACAGCTTTTACAGCTGGACCGTATTTTAGATGAAATGCGCCTGATCAAATCTGCCAAAGAAATTGAGATCATGCAAGCCGCATCTGTAATTAGTGCACAGGCCCATACTCGTGCCATGCATCAGGTACGGCCGGGCATGATGGAGTATGCTCTGGAAGCAGAGCTAAATTATGTATTTGGCCAGTATGGTTGCGTACCGTCCTATAACAGCATTGTCGGTGGTGGAGCTAATGGCTGTATTTTGCATTATATAGAAAATAACCAGCCACTTAAAGATGGTGATCTGGTACTGATCGATGCGGCTTGTGAATATGAGCATTATGCCTCTGATATTACCCGTACATTTCCGGTAAATGGTAAATTTACCCCTGAACAGAAAGTCTTGTATGAAATTGTATTAAAAGCTCAGCTGGCTGCTATTGACGCAGTACGCATCGGGAATTCTTACCGTGAACCGCATGAGCGTGCAGTTCGTATCCTTACAGAAGGTCTGGTAGCACTCGGACTTTTAAAAGGTAATGTAGATGAACTGATCGAAACTGAAGCTTACCGCCAGTTCTATATGCATGGTACCGGCCACTGGCTGGGGATGGATGTGCATGATGTCGGGTCTTATAAGAAAGATGGGGAGTGGCGCAGTTATGAAGCTGGTATGGTGATTACTGTTGAGCCCGGATTGTACATTGCTCCAGACGATGAAACCGTAGACAAAAAATGGCGGGGGATTGGGATCCGCATTGAGGATGATGTAGTGGCTACAGAACATGGTCCACTGATTTTAACAGCCGAAGTCGTAAAAACAGTTGCAGACATTGAGCATTTAATGGCTCAGGCCCAGCAGTGATCTGCCAGAAATAAGGAAACTGTTATGCAGCAACAAGTGATTATTGTTGGTGGGGGGATGGTCGGCTTAAGTCTTGCTTTAATGCTGGCTAAAGCCAAAATCGGAGTCAAGTTACTCGAAGCTATTCGCTATCCTGACTACACCGATACAGAAAGTGTTCCCTATCACTCCAGTTTTGATGCACGTAATACGGCGCTTTCACGCCGGAGTGTACAGATTTACCAGAAGTTGGGGCTGTGGGAGGCTCTTCAACAGCATGCTACACCTATTCTGGAAGTTCATATTACAGAACAGGGAAGTTTTGGTAAGGCTCGTCTGAAAGCTGAGCAGGAAAATGTTGAGAGCTTTGGACAGGTGATTGAGAATGCCTGGCTTGGACGGGTACTTCTAACTCAAGTGCGCCAGCAACCTTTGATAGAATTAATTGATGGAGTACAGGTTAAGGCATTAACTCAAGATACAGAACAGGTCTACATTGAGGCAGAACGAGAAGGTCAAGAACTGCAACTTACTTCAAAACTGGTGATTGCTGCTGATGGCCGCGATTCTTTTTGCCGACAGGCCTTGGGTGTTGGTGTAGATGTGCATGATTATGACCAGGTGGCAATTGTCACCGCGGTACAGACATCCAAACCGCACCGTCAGGTTGGTTTTGAGCGTTTTAGTCCTTTAGGACCGTTGGCGCTCTTGCCACTTCCGGGTGAGTATCGACGTTCTGTGGTCTGGCCAGTTAAAAAGGGGACTGAACATGAGTGGCTGGGTGAAGAAAATGATCAGCATTTTTTAAATGCCTTACAACAGACTTATGGTGACCGGGCAGGGAAATTTGAAAAGACCGGAAAACGCTTCAGTTATCCATTGTCACAGGTTCTGGCCCATAAACAGGCAGTTGGCCGGGTAGTTTTGATGGGCAATGCTGCACATACACTCCATCCTGTGGCCGGTCAAGGCTTTAATCTGTGCCTGCGTGATGCGGATGTCTTGTTGCGTTTTCTCGGCAGTCATCTGACAGTATCTGATGATCTGGGTGAGCCAGAAGTTCTAAAAGCTTATGAACAGGCCCGCCTGACCGACCAGCAACGGGTCATCAAGTTTTGTGATTCGGTAGTACGAGGTTTTAGTAATCAGAATCCGGTTCTGAAACTGCTACGCAATACCGGTCTGATTGCTTTTGATATAGTTCCGGGAATAAAGCCTCTAGTAGCCAATTATGCAATGGGGCTAAAAGCATGAGTGAAATTCTAGATGTGGTTATTGTCGGTGGCGGTCTGGTTGGTGGTCTAACAGCATTATTATTGGCGCAAGGTGGAGTTCAGCCTACTGTACTGGATGCGGCACCGGTCTTGGCAGAAGCACAGGTATTGCCTGTAGTAAATCCCAGGGTATTGGCACTGAGCCAAGCGACCATTCATCTTTTAAAAACAGTAGGCGTGTGGAAAGAAATCGCCAGACATATGCCCTATACCGGTATGCAGGTCTGGAATAAAAATGGCTATGGCGAAATAGCTTTTGGTCATCAATCACAGACCTTTCCGCCAGAAGATCAGTGGCTTGGCTCAATGGTCGAGCCAAGCATACTCAATCTTGCGATTCAGAAAAAATTGCTGGAAAATGTACAGGATTATCGTACCCAAATTAAAGTCACTCACATTGAACAGGGTATAAATGGATGGCATCTACAGCTTGCTGATGGTTCAGCAGTATATACCCGGTTACTGATTGGGGCAGACGGTGCCCAGTCATTTGTACGTGAACAGGCTATGATCGATCTGGACGTGCTGGACTACAAACAATCAGCGGTTAGCTGTGCCATTAAACCCGCCCAGCCACATCAGCACGTAGCACGCCAGATCTTTTTGCCCACTGGCCCGCTGGCTTATCTGCCTATGGCCAGTATACAGCCCGAAGAATATGGCTACTGGCAATCAATTGTATGGACTTTGCCAGAAGATTATGCCGATGAATATTCGGCTCTAAGTGATGAAGAATTTGCCCGGCTTTTAACTAAAGAAAGTCAGCATATGCTGGGAGAAGTTCAAGTAGTGCGTTCAAGGGCCAGCTTTCCTTTAAAAGCGCGCTCCGCTCAGCGCTATGTAAAAAAAGGACTGGCATTGATAGGAGATGCTGCTCACGTAATCCATCCGTTGGCCGGTCAGGGAGTAAATATTGGTTGTCTGGATGCTGCCATACTTTGTGATGCATTATTACATGATGCTAAACGGGGAGTATGGGCACATGAGCAGACATTGCTACGTTATGAGCATCGCCGTAAAGGACAGAATGCAGCTATGATGCATGGTATGTCAGTATTGGGCTGGCTTGAAACCCGAGAGCTGTTTCCAGTGATCTGGGCACGAAATCTGGGGAAAAAGCAGGTTAATCAGCAGCCATTACTTAAAGATCTTTTTATGTCGCAAGCCAGTGGCCTGATTCACTTAAAAGATACACGTTATTGTAAAACTGGCGAATAAAAACACTTTCGTGCATTTCTTTTATAATTGATTACGAATTTGATTAAAAAAGATACGTTTTTTCTGCTTTTAGCTCTTTGCGAATTCGTTAGAGATTGCTAAATTCCAACCTAAATTACCACGGTTCACCATGGAATATAGGCATTTATGGGGAGTGAGAAAACAGATATGAATGATTATGATGATGTAGAAGATGTAGCAGTCGATGAAGATGAAGCAAAAGCAGCTGAGAAAGGTGCAGTTGACGAAGAAGCGGTTCTTAACGACACAGATCTGGCGGAAGCTGAAACTCTGACCGTCACTGCAAAGCAGAAGAAACGTCAAGCTTTGGAAGATGAAATAGCACGCTTTTTGGCAAGTGGTGGGAAAATTACTGAAGTCCCGCCTGATGAAGGCGTACGCAGCTAATCGCATTGAACAGAGTTAATCTAAAAAAGCATCATTCGTGATGCTTTTTTAGTTAGGACATTAATTTCAATAACCTATCCGGTTTGAGACTGCAATTCCAAGGCGCGCTGGTAAGCCACTTTCTTTTTAATACCAGTCAAGTCCGCAGCAAGTTGAGAAGCAGCTTTAACTGATAAATCCTGAAGCAGGCGGCTCAGAAGCTGGTCGAGTTTCTCTTGATCAATATCTTTTTGCTGGATAGAGCCTCCTACCACAACGACAATTTCACCCTTTTGCTGATGATGGTCTGCTTCAATAAAAGTGACCAGTTCACCTAGGGTCATTTTTTTGATGGTTTCAAAAGTTTTGGTAATTTCCCGTGCAAAACCGACCGGACGCTCTGATCCAAATACCTTTGCCATATCCTGGATGCTGTCCAAAATACGGTGAGGTGCTTCATAAAAAATTAAAGTTTGGGTTTCATCTTTCAGTTTTTCCAGCTGCGCCAGACGCTGTGAAGACTTGGAGGGCAAGAAACCTTCAAAACTGAAACGGTCACTAGGCAGGCCAACTGCACTTAAGGCTGCAATTGCAGCACAGGCGCCAGGCACCGGTATCACTCGAATACCTTTTTCTTGAGCCGCACGTACCAGTTTAAAGCCAGGGTCACTGATCAGGGGAGTACCTGCATCACTGATCAGCGCCATATTTTCACCTGATTGTAATTTTTCAATTAAATAATCAATTTTATTATTTTCATTATGATCATGACATGCAGTAAGGGGCGTGGTTATATTATAATGTTTTAATAATTGGGCAGACTGTCGTGTATCTTCTGCTGCGATCAGAGCTACGGATTTAAGAACATCAATTGCTCGATAGGTCATATCATCCAGGTGCCCAATCGGCGTTGCCACTACAAATAATTGAGCACTCATAAGGGTGGTTCCATGATTAATAATAAAAAAGTTTTGCTGTTGATCAGTTTGTTCAGCTTCATGCAGACAGTGCAGGCAGAAGTTCTGGTTATTCTACCTGAAACCGGCCCGCTCGCGCGAGCTGCCTCTAGTGTAAAGCAGGGGGTTATGAGTGCTTATGAAGCATCTGGCAGTCAAGAACAGCTTAAATTCGTAAACTCATACGGACAAAACATGAAAAGCCTGTTCGCCAAACATATAAAACCCAAGACTCGGCTAGTTGTAGGGCCATTGAGCCGTGAAAAAGTAGAAGAGGCCGTCAGGCTTAATCCAAAAGTACAGGTACTGGCTTTAAATGAAATTGGGCAGCATCACAATAAGGTATTACAGTTTAGCCTGTCGAAAAATGCAGATGCAGCTACTATGGGCGCGCTTATGCTTCATGACAATATCCGTCAGGTGTCAGTTTTAAGAGAACCGGGCATAGAAGCAGATAGTGAAATTTTTTTAATTGCACTGATGTCACAACTGGATTATCCGGTTCAGATCATTGAAGTTTTGCCTAAAAAACTGCCGAAACAGCAGGCACTTTTACTGCTGGGTAAGACTGACTGGCTCAATAGCATAGTTAAATTACCAAAAACAGGTATTTATGCTCATGCGATCGCGATTGAAGAGGGAGCAAAAATTCCGGAGGGCTTGAAATTCTGTGATGCTCCGGCACTTTATGAAGCAAAATGGCCAGAAATGATCATAGCTTATCAGCAGCAGCCGGTTAACATGGCTTATCAGCGTCTACTGGCTTTTGGTGGAGATGCATGGACTTTGGCAGAGCATTACTTACAGCAGCCCAAAAATATTCCCATAGGTGACTTCAGTTTTGAAGGACGAACAGGACAGATCCGTGTAGAGACCCGGCAGATAAAGCGCACTCCACAATGTTATCAGCAGGTGCAGGGTAAGTTGCAGCGAATAATATTATAAAACCTTTGATTATTATAAAAATGGTTACTTTTACTAAACAGTTAGGGCAGTGGGCTGAGCAGCAGGCCAAGATATTTCTAGAGCAGCAGGGCTTTGTATTTTTGAATCAGAATTATCATTCCCGGTACGGAGAAATAGATCTGGTTGTATGCCGGAACCAGGAACTAATATTTGTTGAAGTCAAAGCCCGTAGTATGACAGGTTATGGACGTGCCCAAGAAGTCATTTCCAGAAGTAAACAAAAAAAGATTATTCAGACGGCAATGTCTTTTATAAGCCAACATCCTGTTTATGAAAATTATTACTGCCGTTTTGACGTGATTTGCTTTAACTTCTCTACACAAATTGCAAAAAAGGTACAGCAAGACTTTTATAAGCTACCGTATGATCTTGAGTGGATTGAAAATGCATTTACTTTAGATTGAGAGTTCTTTACTCTGTCATACAGTCTGGGAAAATGAACCTGTCAATAAAGATCAGATCTAAAAATTAGGGAGTCTTGCTGAGTGTTTAATCGTTTCACTTTGGCTTTGCTATGTGTGGCAAGCTTATCTGGATGCGCAAGCTTTATTTCAAATGGTACTGGTGCTACTCCTGTTGGTACTGATAGTGGTGTGCGTTCATTGGGACAAGTTTTTATTGATTCTTCAATTGAACGTACTGCCAATATTAATCTTTATAAACTTGATCCCCGCTTTAAACAGTCACGTATTAATGTCGAAAGCTTTCATGGCAATGTCCTGCTTACAGGGCAAGTACCTGATGTTTATCTGAAACAGCTTGCAGAAGACAATGTACGGGCCATGTCTGATGTCAAAACCGTGCATAACTATATTACAGTGGGTGATAAAGTCGGTTATAACACTATCATGCAGGACGCAGCCGTTACCGCAAATACGCGCGGACTGATTATGAAGGCCAAAATGGTCTCTGACAGCAAAGTACTGGTGCATACAGAAGATGGCGTACTTTATGTAATGGGTCGTCTGAATAATGCTGAAATAAATGATCTTAATCAGGTTTTACAGCAGGTAGGCAATATTACCAAAATCGTTACCCTGATTGATAATGTCGAGCAGGGTTCAGGTCCAGTTGCCAGTTCTTCTCTCGCAAGTCCAGTAGCAAACAATTATGCAGCACCGGAAGTCGAAACTCCTGTTGCTATTGATCCTGATCAGCCTGAACCGGTCTCTATTCAGTAAATCTTATGCAGATTCTTCAAAATTTACAGCGTTTAACTACACAGGCGAAGCTTCGTTATCAGGAGTTTCGCCTGTATGACGCGGCTAGTTATATGCTCAATCATCTGACGCCTAGACAGTCTTTTGAATTGAATCAAGATATAGCATATGGCACAAAAGCTAGACAGCTTCTTGATATTTATCGTACTAAACATCCACTGCCTCAACGTCCGGTGATTGTCTTTGTACATGGAGGAGCTTGGCAGCATGGAGATAAAAAGGATTATGTATTTATCGGCGAAGCATTTACACGCGAAGGCTATGATGTAGTAGTTTTAAATTATCATCTGGCCCCCCAGCATATTTTTCCGAGCTATATTGATGATCTGACCCTGGCATTAAATTATCTGGACCAGCATCAGCAGGAATTGCATATTTCAACTGAACAGCTGATTCTGATGGGACACTCTGCAGGCGCATTTAATGTAATGTCGGCAATCTATCATCCTACACCCTATACCTTGGAATGCCGTTCAAAAATCAAGGTAGTAATTGGAATCGCCGGCCCTTATCATTTTGATTATAAGGGTGATCCAATTGCTCAGGATGCGTTTGACCAAAACATTCCTTATCATGAGGTCATGCCTTATTACTTTGTTGACCATAACCCGATCCGGCACTGTCTGGTTGTAGCTGAAAATGATCAGGTTGTTAAAAAAAGTAATAGTGATGACTTGGACCAGCAATTACGACAGTGTGGCAATTATAGCCAGATCGTGATGATCCCTAAAACTGGACATATTACAGTTTTAGGGAGCTTATCGAGTCTGTTCAGTTGGCACTTTCAAACCAAGCAAAGCATACTTAAATTTCTTGATGAAGCACTCAAGGCCAGTTAACTGGCCTTTCTTAATATTCAATAATTGGCGTTCCATGAAGTACGTGCATAATCATGGAATGGGCAATACTGCCTTTGAACGGAATTTCTGGTAACTTATCAAATCTGAAAAAACGGGCATCACTGATTTCTTCTTCCTGAAGCTTGATGTCACCCGACTCATATTCAGCATGAAAAGCCAGCATCAGATTGCTGGGAAATGGCCAAGGCTGGCTGGCTAGATACCGGATGTTCTTCAGGTGCAGTCCTACCTCTTCTAATGTTTCACGACGTACTGCATCTTCTAGCGTTTCACCCACCTCGACAAAACCAGCAATCAATCCGTACATTTTGCCTTTATTGCGTACAGACTGCGCCAGCAGAATTTCATCTTCGCCGCGAGTAATAATTGTAATCACGCAAGGTTGTACACGTGGATATTGCCGATAACGGCAAGTAGGGCAGATCATGGCGTATTCGAGAGGATGGACCTCTGTTTCATGTCCACAGTGGCTACAAAATTTATGATTACGACGCCATTCTAATAGCTGCACAGCACGGCTAGCCTGTTCAAACTGGCTACGGCTCCACAAACTGATCAATTGTCGGATCGGAACCAGATGCAGGCCTTCAGGGATAGCATCTATATCAAGAAGATCACGGGCAATGATCTGATCGCCCGGAATAAAATCAAGATCATCTTCCAGCTTCTCGACCTCAGGAAGCTGGAAGTTTTCATCAACTAACAACTGTTGTTCATGAAAGATGTAAGCAAGTGATAGTTCAGACATTTAGGCAGCGGCAACAAGTTTTTGACTACTTGCTAATGCTACATTAAACATTGAGCCTAAAACAGGCTGTTTATTTTTTAAATTTTCAATCAGCATATCGGCGCTCGCCAGAATATTGAGCAGATCTTCAATATGCTGGGCTTCAATAACCAGCGCATGTTTGTTTGAATGTTCCAGAAACCGCGCCCCTTCAAGTAAAGCCTGTTGACATTTTTCCATTCCCAAGAATAAAACGGCACCAGAAATTTCCTTAAACTGGTTACATACCCCTTCAATGTTTAAGGTGTTCGGGTCTTGCAGATAAAGGGTAAGGCTCTGGCTGGCCAAATCGATGAGTGATTTGGTCTCGGTTAAAAGCATTTCATGAGCTTCATCAAGCCGGTCCAGAGAGATACTCATGTTATTTACACGAATTTGCAGGCGGCTGGAGGTGTGGTGGCGTTCCAGTATTCCAATAGAGTTCATTGCCGATAAAATACTGTTCATCAGCTGTTGGGCATAGTTTTCATCTGTCAGAACGTTCGGCTGACTTAAAACCCGAGCCTGCTGCGTTAACTCTATATAAGCTTCATTCAGATTCAGCAGTTTGAAAATATTGGCCAGCATCAGCAGGTTCTGCTGAATATCCTGACTTTTTTCCGGCGACATATTCTGATAGTTGTATTCAATATCATGACGAATCTGGGCCATCTGGGTGGTGATCAGGTCAGTAATTGCATGAATGGTTTCATAGTCCGGTCCGAACAGATGACGGCTTAGTACCTGAAGCTGGGTATCAGTCAAGATTTCATCACCGATATTGAGCTGTTCACGGACATGTTGCGACAGTATATCTTCTTGACTAATACACAGTACCAGTATGTCAGCCAGATCTTCAATTGATGGGCTAAAGCTGTCTGGTTGTGTTAAAAACTTATCAATACTGGTTTCAATACGGATTAAGGTACGCAGGCGCGGTTCATTTAAAATCAGTTCTTCTATCTGGTTAAAGGCCATATACACCAGATTCCAGTACTGTTGACTAGGCTGGTTATTGGCTAGAAATGCCAGATATGCTCCTACCAGTTTAATGCCTTGTAAATCGAGCTCGGTTTCCTGCTGTTTTAATATTCTGTTCAAACACATTTTATAAAGCTGGTGTACATAGCTGGATTGTTCCAGATGTGGCGCAGCAGGCAGTTTAAACTCAGGTGACATAAAGTCGAGCAGTGGAACCAGTGGCTCACCTTCACGAGTTAGAGGCTTATTCAGTGCTTTTTCAAGTTGATTCAATGTATCCAGTAGAAATTGGGGGACTTTGACTTCACGCAGGCAAATAAACTCAACATAGCGTTTGAGCATGGTTGTACCCTCACTGAGCGCCACCACCTGGCTATGATCAATATGTTGTGGATCGCTCATAATCTTGCGCATCAGTTCTGCAGAGTAAGCTGAAATCTGGGCCAGATGTGGTATATCAATCAGTGCAAGTACATGTGCGCATTGCTGAAACTGCGCTAGGGTATCCTCAATACCAAAAGGTAAACTCTGATCCTCTGCCAAGGTGCTTACAGCGGATTCAACCAGTTTTATAGAGTTGTCGATTTCATTTTTTATTATCAGTAATGCAGTTGGATCAAAATGAATCGAGGTTTGGTAAGACATATGATCTGCACCTTTCCTAGTGTTATATCTGTTCATGTAAGGACTGGTATAAATAACCGCCTTACTTCTAGAGATTAATATAACTTAACTAGAAAAGGTTTATATACAAAAAATAACACTTTATGTGGTTTTTTTTATCGGGCAAATAAACAGGGTTCGCCATTCTTTTCCTGATAGTGTTGAACCCACTCTTCATGAGCCGCAAGCTCTTCGGGTGAAGGCACAATTACGGGCAAATCAACATTGATCACTTGTCGTGAAGCCTGTGACTGGCTTATTTCGCTTTGAGACAGGGCATCCATATCAAAGGATACTTGTCCACCTGTCATGGCCAGATATACATCGGACAAGATCTCGGCATCGAGCAAAGCGCCGTGAAAAGTACGGTCTCGTACCGGAATTTCATAACGGCGAACCAGAGCATCCAGCGAGTTCTTCTGTCCGGGATGCTTGCTTTTAGCTAGTGCCAGGGTATCAGTTACTTCACACACTTCAGATAATGCAGGGAATCCTGCGCGTTTGAACTCCATATCAAGGAAGTTCATATCGAAGCTCGCATTATGGGCAATAATCTCGGCACCTTTTAAATAATTAAAAAGAACCTCTGCAATTTCCACATAACGTGGCTTATCCTGCAGGAATTCATCAGTAATACCGTGAATGTCTACTGAGTCGCCGACCGGTTTTTCCGGATTGATATAAATATGGATTGAGCTGCCGGTAAGTTTACGATTTACCATTTCAATGGCACCGACTTCAATAATCCGGTCTCCATCCTGAAAATAAAAACCGGTAGTCTCCGTGTCAAGAATCAGCTGGCGCGGACCATGTAGCTCCAGAGTCGCTTCAGTGGTGACTACATATGGATGGCTTGACTCAGCCGTCTCTATTTCAGTAGCTAATCCATCATCCATTAATTCAACCTGATCTGGCAATAACAGGGGCGACTCTTCTATATGCTCTGGTTCTGATTCAAGTAAATCGAAGCCTAACGGATCATCCAGTAACCAGTCGCTTTCAGACTTTTTTTCTGATGTATGCTCACTATTGAGCTGTGCCTGAACCGGGGTACTGATGCCTTGCATGATTTGATCTGTACCTAAATTTGCCAGCTGGTCTGCCATTTCATTGCCTGCATGGCCAGCATGCCCTTTAATCCAGTTCCATTCGATTTCGCGTCCCTGGCAGGTTGCATCCAGTTTTTGCCATAAGTCAGGATTTTTGACGTCTTTCCAGTTTTTCTTTTTCCAGCCTTCAATCCATTCGGTAATACCCTTTTTGACATAGTTAGAGTCTGTCCAAATGACAAGCTTGGCATCTTTTGGGCAGAATGAAATGCCTTCAATTGCAGCAGTCAATTCCATACGGTTATTGGTAGTAAGGGTTTCACCGCCGCAGATTTTATGTTCTTCCTGCTCGGTAATGATATATGCACCCCATCCACCTAAGCCGGGATTACCGCGGCAAGCACCATCTACATAGAGTGTGATTGTTTGAGACATAAATCAGAAACCTGTCAAAAAAATACAAGGGGAAAATACATACCTGAGACTTCTATTGTATACACAAAAACTGGAAGACGACCTGCTGTTAAAGGGAAATTTTAATTTCTTGTAACATTTCAGGTGGAATCGCGCTAAATTATTGCCTTGTGTCATTGGCAGTCATCACTACAATGGCTTATTTAAAAAATAAACTTTGTGCGAGTTGTTTGGAATTTTTTATGTATAAACCAACCACAGCAGTGTGGCAGCCTTCTGCGTCAATCTTGTTTAAAATTACTCTACTTGGCTCTGCTATTGCAGCACTCGGGATGACGACAGGCTGTTCATCAACTCCCGCGAATTCAAAAACAATAAAATCAAACCAGGTTGGGTCCGGTCTTTTAGATGCCAGCAGTCTGGATTCACTTGAAGATCTGCTTTCTGCGACTGATATGCGCGCTGTTGAAGGCGATCGTCTGCTGATTCTCAAGCACGGTGATGTGTGGAAGCGGATGACTGTAGGCTTCAAGATGGATTTAAATCACTGGGACTCACGTATTGAGGCACAGCGTAGCTGGTTTATTTCACGTCAGCCTTATCTTGACCGTCTAAGTGCACGTGCCAGCCGCTATTTGTACCATACCGTAAAAGAAGCCGAACGTCGTGGTCTGCCAACTGAACTGGCCCTGTTACCAGTCATTGAAAGCTCCTATGATCCGGCAGCGACCAGTAGTGCAGCAGCAGCAGGTTTATGGCAGTTTATTCCAAGCACCGGTAAAATTTATGGTCTGAAGCAAACTTCACTATATGATGGCCGTCGAGATGTGGTTGAATCGACTCGTGCAGCCTATGAGTTCTTGGGCAGCCTGTATAATCAGTTCGGTTCCTGGGAATTGGCACTAGCTGCCTATAATGCCGGGCCGGGTCGCATCCAGCAGGCCATTAACCGTAACCGTGCTGCAGGCTTACCTACTGATTACTGGTCGCTTAAACTGCCACAGGAAACCATGAATTATGTTCCACGTTTCTTGGCAGTAGCACAGATTATTAAAAATCCGTCAGCATATGGGGTATCTTTACCGCCAATTGCTAACCGTCCACACTTCCGCGAAGTTAATTTAAATGGCGGAGTCGGGTTAAATCAGGTTTCTTCTATTACTGGCCTAAGCCGTGCCGAACTTTATGCCTTGAATCCAGGTCATCGCGGTGAATATGTAGATCCGGCCAGCCCGATGCGTATTCTGATTCCAGCTGATCTTAGTCCGGCAATTGATACAAAGCTGCGCAGCCTGAATTCAGGTTCAGGAGGGCTATGGGCAAGCAACCAGCCACCAGTAGCTTCTAAGCCTGCGTCATCCGTAAGTGTGCAGACCAGGGTAACACCAGCTGCTTCTGCAACAGTTCCTTCATCTTCATCAAGCTCTGCACCTGTGTTGGCAAGTAATAGTAGTAAAACAACTACAGCTAAAGTCTCAACACCTAAAGGTTCGGATGCTCTGGCTTCATTTGCAGCAAAAGCAGACATACCAAGTGCTCCGCGTATACCTGTTGCAGTGACACCAGCGGCAAATATTACACCGGTACGTGTAGAGCCACCAATTTCACAAACTGAACGTGACCAGATTCTGGCTCTAGTTAAGGCTGAAGGTGAGAAAAAGTCAGTTGAAGAGGTATTACAGCCTCAAGCCAGCCAGGCTGAAAAAGATGAAGTAGTTGCCGAGCTAAAAGCCCTGGCTCCGCAAGGTACAGAAATTGTTGATCCATATGATGGCAAGATTAAACTGACAGCTATCCAGACCAGTCTCTCAGTAGCTGAACAGCAGGGTAAAGAGGTTAAGCGTGGATTCTCTTATCCAAAAGCCGTGGCAGAAAATACCCTGGCAAACTCGGAAGAGTTAGAGCGCAACAAGGGCAAAGATTATATTAAGACTGACAGCGAAATTGTAGTTATACCACCAAAGGGCAAACGCAGTACCTATACGGTTCAGCCAGGTGATACCCTTGCAGTAATCGCCATGAAAAATGGGGTGAGTTGGCGTGATGTGGCGAAATGGAACCAGATTGACCCAAGTGCTACCTTATATGTAGGAACTTCTTTATACCTGTACGATGCCAATCCACAAAAAGTTGAAGAAAAAACTGTAAAAGCCAGCAAGCCGGAAACTTACCTCGTCAAAGCCAATGATAGTCTGACCAGCGTTGCTGACCAGTTTGGACTCTCGTTAAAACAACTGGCCGACTGGAATAATCTCTCTGTAACTAGTGGTCTGTTTGTAGGACAGAAACTTCAGTTGAAAGATAATCCGAATGCAGCCGTAGCAAAACCCGTTAAGGTGGCTGACACCAGAGTAACCGCAGAACAGCGGATCAAGACCAAGAGTTACACTGTTAAACGTGGCGAATATCTGAAAATGATTGCTGAACGTTATGCGTTATCTAATCAGGAATTGGCAGATTTAACACCTGGCCTGACTGCAACCAGCAGCCTGCTGGTAGGTCAGAGAATCAATGTTCCTGTAGATGAGACCAGTGTTTCTGCTAAAGTCGAAACTAAAGAAGATAAAAAAACAACTTTGAATGACAATATCAAAGTCAGTACGAATTATAAAACCGAAAGTTATAAGGTACAGCGTGGCGATACTCTCACCAGTATTGCAGCACAATCTAAAGTGTCTGTAAGCGAGCTGGCACAGCTTAATAATATCAATACCGGTAGTGGAGTCCGTATTGGCCAGACTTTAAAAGTTCCGGCTGGGGCAAGCATGCCGGATGAATATATTGTTCAGCCGGGCGATACTCTTACATCAGTTGCCGGAAAATATCATTTACAGGTTAATTTTCTGGCAGGCCTAAATGGACTTAACCGTAATTCAGGTTTGCGTGTCGGCCAGAAAATCAAGCTTGATGGAGAATTGCCAGTATCACCTGCACCTGTAGAGAAAGAAACAGTAACTGCAAAGAACAGTAAAAATAATTCTTCTGGCAGTCATCGTGATACTGAGCGTTATACCGTAAAAAATGGAGAGTCTCTGAATACTATTGCCAGCCGTGTCGGTATTTCAGTTAAAGAGCTGGCAGAGTTAAATAATCTGGAGTCACGTGCTGGTCTTTTACGTGGTCAGAACTTGCTGATTCCAAAAACAGTAACTTCATATACGGTAAAACGTGGGGATACATTAATTGGTCTGGCAAACAAATATGGTATGAATACGAGCGAACTGGCAGAAATGAATGATATTCAGCCAAGTACGCAGCTTCGTATCGGTGAAGTGATTAAAGTACCAAATCTATAATAAAAAACCTGAACAGGATCTGGTATGCACTGGAGTTTTGCAAAAGCCAAACAGCTGGGGTTTGCAGCTGGATTAAGTGTATGTGCTCAAGGCGGGGTTGCTGCATTGCAAACCACGCCTTATATCGCGCTTCACACCCAGCCCAAGTATAGCGGCCTGAATGCCATGCCATACGCTAATCCGGCAGCTCCTAAAGGTGGATTATTAAGTACAGCCAGTAATGGTACTTTTGATAACTTAAATAGCATGAATGGTAAAGGCAGCTCGGTAGATGGGATTAATTTTCTGTTTGATTCCCTGATGAGCAGTTCTCTGGATGAGCCGGGAGTGCTTTATCCGCTATTGGCAGAAAAAGCCAGCTATGATCCAGAACATACCAAGTTTGTTATTTTCTATCTGAATCCTAAAGCACGTTTTAGTAATGGGCTCCCTGTCACAGCTGAAGATGTGAAGTTCAGCTTTGACGCTTATCAGACCAAATCCAATCCGGGGTTGCAGATGTATCTGGCGGATCTGGAAAAAACTGAAGTTCTATCTAGGTATCAGGTCAAATTTACTTTCAGGTCAGATAACAACGCAGAGATGCCACTAATTTTGGGAACATTACCCATCTATTCCAGGCAGGACTGGAAAAACCGGGATTTTACTCGAATTACTATGCAGCCTATTGTTGGTTCAGGCCCCTATCTGATTGACCGGATTGATGCAGGGCGTAGCGTTACCTATAAACGAAATCCGCATTACTGGGGGCAGAATTTACCTGTAAATAAGGGACGTTATAATTTTGACCGGTTAAAATATGTTTATTACCGAAGCTTGGATATTGCTTTTGAGGGTTTTAAGTCAGGGCAATATACTTTGCATGAAGAGATGACAGCGCGTAAATGGGTGACAGAGTATAATTTTCCGGCAGTAAAAGCTGGGATGGTCAAGACCTATCGCTTTCGGCATCAGAATCCGGTGGCAACCCAGAGTTTTGTGTTTAACACACGTCGTAGCCCCTTTAATGATATTCAGTTCCGCCGCGCTTTAACTTATGCGTATGACTATGAATGGCTGAATAAGGCCCTGTTTTATGGTCAGTATCAGCGGTTGCAAAGTTATTTTGCCAATAGTGAACTTGAAGCAAAAGGACCACCCGGCCCTAAAGAAATGCAGATCCTTCAGCCGCTATTGCCCAAATTGCATACTGTAATGCGTCAAGGTGTACTCAAGAACTGGAAGTATCCGGTTTCAGATGCCAGCGGATTTAATCGTAACAATCTGCTGATTGCACGTCAGATTTTAATTAAGGCCGGTTATCGAATTCATGAGGGTAAGCTATATGATTCCAAAGGACAGCCGGTTGAAATCGAATTCCTCATTCATCAGGACGGTTTACAGCGTACCTTAATGCCTTTTGTACGTAATCTGAAAAAACTCGGTATTGTAGTGATGCTACGTCAGGTAGATGTCCCTCAGTATCTTGAAAGGATGCGCCGTTATGATTTTGACATGACGACCAGCGTAATGCCGCAGTCACTGACGCCTGGTAATGAACAGGCACAGTTATGGGGAAGTGCTGCAGCTGATCAGGCAGGAAATTATAATTATGCCGGTATCAAGAACCCGGTTATTGATCAAGTAATTAATAGTGTCATCCGGGCACCAGACCGTGAACAGCTGGTTATTCGTACTCGCGTATTAGACCGTCTGCTGCGTGCGGGCTACTATCAGATTCCAACTTATGGCAAAGGGGAAAACTGGCTGGCATACTGGAATATGTATCATCAGCCAAAACAGAAACCAAAACTTTCTGTAGGTTTAGACTACTGGTGGATTGATAGCAAGCAGGCTCAGCAGGTGAGCAGTTATTTGCGCAGGCAATAACCTTATAACAATTGAAGTCACAGGGAATGGCGTCTTTATGGGCACATATATATTAAAAAGACTTCTGTTAATTATTCCAACTCTATTCTTGATTCTGCTGATTAACTTTATGGTGATCCAGCTAGCACCAGGAGGGCCCGTAGAGCAGGCTATCCAGCAAGCCCAGAATTTCCAGGGAGTGGGAAATACCAGCCATGCTGAAACAGCTGGCCATTCATCTGAATATCAGGGTGCGCGGGGCCTTAGTGATGAAATGGTGGAAAAAATCAAAGCACAATACGGTTTTGACAAATCGGCACCTAACGTTTCTGGATTATGCTCAAGGGATATCTCACTCTGGACTTCGGCATCAGTTTTTTTAAAGATAAGCCCGTTACCCAGCTGCTCTGGGAGAAAATGCCGGTTACAGTTTCTCTGGGATTATGGAGTACTTTACTGATTTATCTGGTGTCTATTCCATTGGGGATTAAAAAGGCCAGACAGCACGGCACGCTATTTGATAAGTCTACTTCATTACTTCTAGCGATTGGTTATGCTGTACCGACCTTTGTATTTGGTGTTTTACTGATTGTATTTTTCGCTGGCGGCAGTTATTTTCAGTGGTTTCCGCTGCAGGGGCTAGTCTCGGAAAATTTTCAGGAGCTCAGCCTGCTTGGAAAAATCAAAGATTATTTCTGGCACATGGCGTTGCCTTTATTCACTATGATTCTGGGCGGGTTTGCTGGACTAACCTACTTGACAAAGTACTCTTTTATGGAAGAGTTGAACAAGCAGTATGTATTAGCTGCACGTGCCAAGGGATTAAGTGAAAACCGGGTCCTATACGGCCATGTATTTCGTAATGCAATGCTGATAGTGATTGCCGGTTTACCTGAGGCTCTGATAGGGATTTTCTTTGTAGGCAACCTGTTTATCGAGATAATTTTTAATCTGGATGGGCTGGGATTGATGGGTTTTGAAGCCATAGTACAGCGTGATTATCCAGTTATTTTTGGCACATTATTTTTATTTACCCTACTGGGTTTGATCTTGCGTCTCATCAGTGATGTGCTGTATCAGATTATCGATCCACGCATCAATTTTGATTCACGGGGGGCAAAATAATGTCTCCATTAATGCGGGCACGCCTTCAACGTTTTACCCATAACCGTCTTGGTATGGGCTGCCTGATTATTTTTATTCTGATTTTTATTTGTTCTCTTGCGGCAGAGTTTATCGCCAATGATAAACCGCTACTGGTGAAATATGAAAACTCTTATTATGTGCCTGTACTGAAGGAATATCCGGAAACAGCTTTTGGCGGAGTTTTTGAAACGGAAGCTGACTATAAAGATCCGGTGGTACAGCAGCTTATCAACGCTAAAGGCTGGGCAATCTGGCCCTTAATTGAATTTTCTTATCAGACGCCAAATCTTGAACTGGCTGTTCCTGTGCCATCGCCACCAACAGCACAAAACTGGTTAGGTACTGATGATCAGGGAAGAGATGTACTGGCACGTGTTTTATATGGTTTGCGTATTTCTTTACTGTTCGGATTTGCCCTGACATTTTTTGCTGCCTTAATTGGCATCGTGATAGGTGCAGTACAAGGCTACTACGGTGGGTGGATTGATCTGCTCGGGCAGCGTGTACTTGAGGTATGGGGTGGCCTGCCCATGCTGTTTATGGTCATGATTCTGGTCAGTATGTTTACTCCAAATGTTTATTGGCTATTTCTGATTATGTTACTGTTTGGCTGGCCAGCCCTGGTTGGTCTGGTTCGGGCAGAGTTTTTGCGTGCAAGAAATTTCGATTATGTGCGCGCTGCACGTGCGTTGGGGGTAAAAGATCATGCCATTATCTTCCGGCATATTCTTCCCAATGCCATGAGTTCCAGTCTGTCCCAGCTCCCTTTTATGCTTACCGCCAATATTACTGCCCTGACTGCACTGGATTTCCTGGGCTATGGTTTACCACCTGATGCTGCATCATTAGGGGAAATTCTGCTGCAAGGGAAAAATAATCTTAATGCGCCCTGGCTGGCTTTATCTGGTTTTTTTAGTCTGGCACTGGTTCTTTCATTATTGATCTATATTGGGGAGGCAACCCGCGATGCATTTGACCCAAGACGCCAGTGACCAGTCAGCTGCGCTAAAGCTACAGGTTGAACAGCTTAATATTCAAAATGAGCAGGGCGAAGTTCTGGTAGAAAATTTAAATTTCTATCTATATGCCGGACAGACCTTAGCTATTGTCGGAGAGAGTGGTTCAGGAAAATCCATCAGCAGCTTGGCTTTGCTTGGACTGTTACCTGCTAATCTTAAGGTTCAGGGGAGTGCTATTTTAGATAGTCAGAATCTTTTAAATCTGTCTGAAACAGCAAAACGCCAGATTCGTGGCCATAAAATTGCCATGATTTTTCAAGAACCCATGACTGCACTTAACCCGCTGCATCGGGTAGAAAAAATTATTGGAGAAAGTCTGTATTTACAAGGCTGGTCTAAAGATCAGGTTCGGCAGAGAGTGGTAGAATTACTCCATGATGTCGGAATAACTCATCCGGAAGACAAACTGCAACGTTATCCACATGAGCTTTCCGGCGGCCAGCGACAACGGGTAATGATTGCGATGGCGTTAGCTTTAGATCCCGATATCCTTATCGCTGATGAACCTACTACCGCTCTGGATGTAACTTTACAGGCACAAATTCTCAAACTGCTACAAAGCCTGCAACATCGCCGAAATATGGCCATGATTCTAATTAGTCACGATCTTAATATAGTTAAGCGCTGTGCCCAGCAGGTGGTTGTGATGAATCAAGGCAGAGTTGAAGAACAGGGGAGTGCCGAGCAAATTTTTAAACAGCCTAAGGCTGAATATACCCGGCATTTATTGGCACATAATTTTGGTCAGGCGTTGCCATCCTCCGCAGGCTCCGAACTGTTGAGACTGGAACAGGTCAGTGTATGTTTTCCTATTCGCCAAGGGTTGCTTAACCGTGTAAAAGATTATTTTGTGGCAGTTGAGCCTTTAAATCTGGTCTTAAGACAAGGTGACTCCATTGGAATTGTTGGGGAAAGTGGCTCTGGTAAAACTTCTCTGGCTTTAGCTATTGCCCGGTTGATAGAGAGTAAAGGCCAAATCTTTTTAATGGAGCAGGACCTTAACCTGCTTTCCGAGAAAAAATTAAGGTTATTACGCACTGATTTCCAAATTGTATTTCAGGATCCGTTCAGTAGCCTGAATCCTCGTATGACGGTCGAGCAAATCATTGGTGAAGGGCTGAATTTAAAACATCATATGCCGCTCGCTGTAACTGAGCAGATTGACCAGATTCTACAGACGGTAGAGTTGCCTGTACATTTTAAACAGCGCTATCCACATGAACTTTCTGGCGGACAGCGGCAACGTGTAGCACTGGCACGGGCTTTGATCCTTAAGCCCAAGCTTATTATTTTAGATGAGCCTACTTCTGCATTGGACCGTACCACCCAGCGGGCAATTGTGCAGTTATTACGAAATCTGCAACAGGAATATCAGTTAAGCTATCTGTTTATCAGTCATGATTTACAGGTAGTCCGTGCCTTATGTCAGCAGGTGATGGTGCTACGGCATGCGCAACTGGTCGAATTTCAGGATACTGAACAGCTATTTTCAAATCCTCAGTCCGAGTATACCCGGCAATTGATAGCTGCAAGTCAATATTAAAAACCGTCATCAGGAACTTTTTCTGTGACTCCTACGGCATGCATTGTAATAGAGTAAACCTTGACTAGACAGGCGTTTAAACTAGAGTAAGGACTCTAATTCAGTAAATTGGAAAAAATATCATGAGCTTGATTGCTGAACCGATCACAATTCGTAATACAACCTTTAAAAACAGAATTATTAAGGGTGCAATGAGTGAAGCACTGGCTAACGCAGCAGGGCAACCTAATCATCTGCATTATGGCTTATATGAGGCATGGGCTAAAGGTGGTCTGGGCTGTGCCATTACCGGTAATGTAATGGTTGATATCGGCGCTAAAAATGAGCCAGGTGTAGTAGCAATCGAGACTGAACGTGATCTGGAACAGCTCAAGCACTGGGCAGAAATTGGCAAAGAATATGGTATGGTTCAACTGGTCCAGCTGTCTCATCCGGGACGTCAGTGTCCTAAGGGCCTGAACAAAGAAACAGTTGCACCTTCAGCTGTGCCATTTAGTCCGGTTCTGGCAACCACTTTTGGTACACCGCGTGAACTGCGTGAAGAAGAAATTCTGGATATTATCCAGCGTTTTGCCCATGCTGCCAAAATCTGTGAAAAAGCAGGCTTTGAGGGTATACAGCTACACGGTGCGCATGGTTATCTGATTAGTCAATTCCTGTCGCCACTGACCAACAAGCGTCAGGACCAATGGGGCGGTTCAATTGAAAACCGTATGCGTTTCCTGCTGGAAATCTACAAGGCCGTAAGAGCAGGGACTTCAGAGAACTTTATTATTTCTGTAAAACTCAACTCGGCAGACTTCCAGCGTGGTGGTATTACAGAAGAAGATGTCATCTATGTATTCAAAGCAATTGATGCGGCTGGTATTGACCTGATTGAAATTTCAGGAGGAAGTTATGAAGCACCAGCTATGGCTGGTGTCAAGGAAGGTAAACGTAAAGCCAGTACAATTGCCCGTGAAGCCTATTTCCTTGATTTTGCTGAAAGGATCCGTCAGGAAGTCAAATGCTATCTCATGGTAACAGGCGGTTTTAGAACCGTAAAAGGTATGAATGATGCCCTAGAGAGTGGGGCATGTAATTTTATTGGTATTGCACGGCCATTTGCGGTAGAAACTGACTTGACTAACCATTTAATTGCCGGGAAAGACGTTCGTTATGGTGTAGAGAAAATTAAAACTGGCATTCCGATGATTGATAAAATGGCAATTATGGAAATTATCTGGTATGCGGCACAGTTTAAAGCAATTGCTGAGGGTAAAAAACCTAATCCAAAACTTTCTCCCTTAAAAGTATTTTTTAAATACCTTAAGGGAAATCTGACTGCTGTAGTTAAAGGCCAGATTAATTCGCGTAAATCGGCCTAGTTTATGTATATAGATGAGTGTATTGCATCTAGTGGTAAATAGTCCTGTCTTTAGGGTCTTTTAAACCTGAGGGCAGGCCTGTTTTATATTCTCGGTATGTAATGAAATAAACAGGCTGACGGGCTGATTCAGTATAAATGCAGGAAATAAGAAAAAATATCGAACTTATTCCATCCTGTTAAAAACTTGCCCTGATTACAGCTCTCATCACTGCATCAGAATAAACAAGGTTTACACACAAGAAAAAAAAGCCCAAGTCATAATGCTTGGGCTTTTTTATAAGATGCTGCCATCTTGAATATGGCGTCCCTACGGGGATTCGAACCCCGGTTACCGCCGTGAAAGGGCGATGTCCTAGGCCTCTAGACGATAGGGACTTTAAGTGAGGCATAGTTCTGAAATTGGCGTCCCTACGGGGATTCGAACCCCGGTTACCGCCGTGAAAGGGCGATGTCCTAGGCCTCTAGACGATAGGGACTTTAAGTGAGGCATAGTTCTGAAATTGGCGTCCCTACGGGGATTCGAACCCCGGTTACCGCCGTGAAAGGGCGATGTCCTAGGCCTCTAGACGATAGGGACTTTAAGTGAGGCATAGTTCTGAAATTGGCGTCCCTACGGGGATTCGAACCCCGGTTACCGCCGTGAAAGGGCGATGTCCTAGGCCTCTAGACGATAGGGACGTTTCAGAGGTGGGCGTATATTAGGGTGAATCCCCGGATGTGTCAAACACTTTTCTGGCATCTTTCCCTTAAAAATATACCGTTCGTATAAAAACAAAGCAAAATGCCAAATTTGTTTGAAATTGCTGCAAGATATTCTGATTCATGCTTTTGTATAAAAAAGAGCGGCATTTGCCGCTCTTAAGTGCTTTAGGTCGGCATCAAGACTTAGGATGGTAAAACACATAATAACTTGTATAGCATGCTGCAATAAAAAACAGGCATCCGAAGAAACTGATTCGCATGGATGGATCAAAAACCATACTGATACAGGTAATCAGACAGAAAACAAAACCTAGAATCGGAACAATAGGAAACAGCGGCGCAGCAAATGCAAGATCTTTAGCAGTTTTTCCCTGCTTATACCAGTCTCGGCGGAAGTTGAACATGCTGAGACAGATACTCATCCAGACTACTACCATGGTAAAGGCTGCGATTCCGAGCAAATTAGTAAAAATAGTTTCTGGGGCAAACTGCTCAGACAACAGACCCGGCATACCGCCGATCATGGTAAC
>NZ_JFCC01000042.1:0-28244 GCF_000582925.1 Acinetobacter sp. 1294596
TTTATTTAAATTAACTTAAAGCTAATATCTATACATTTATATCTTTAGTATAAAAGTCTAATAGATTTTATTAAAATTTTAATTATGTAAAAAATTAAACTATGAAGCTGGATCAGGGCCAGATTGATTTAATTCTAATTAAAACCTTCTTGGAGCTAGATTTCAGCAGATAAAAAATGGTAAAACTGAATCAAGATTACTTTCTAAAAACAAAAAATAGGCAACTAATGTAGAAAAATGGTGAATTAAGGTAGTTTGTTATAATAATAAGGCTAGGGATAAAGCTAGAATGTAAGAGAGCCAAGGAGGTTAGGGATTCTAAATGAATAACAATTGTGATGACCACGATACTTACCATATTTTTAATCTGATTGGTCAGCATACTGAACTTCATCTTATTTTAAGCGCGGCAAGTACCTGGCTAGAGTCCCGCATTTCAAATGTTCTTGTAGCAATTATGCTTTATTCTGAACAGGAACAAATTCTGAAATTTACTAGCGGCAAGCAGAATTTTTCTAAACAGTATGGGGAGACCATAGACAATATAAATATTGCACCAGATGAAAGAACATGTGGCAGGGCAGCATATTTGCGTAAAATGGTCGTCAGTGAAAATTTATTGAAAGATATTTACTGGACTCCCTATCAGGCCTCGATCAAGCTCGAAAAGCTTTATACCTGCTGGTCGACGCCTATTCTTAGTGCACGGGGAACTCTTTACGGGACGTTTGCAACTTATTATCGGACATTAAGAAAACCTACTGATCATAATATCAAGTTATTAAAACAGGCTGCGGCCATGGTTGCCTTGGCAATCGAACTTGACCTTGAACGCAAGCAGAGAATTGCAATAAGCGAAAAATATAGTTCTTTTTATACTTATCACCCTGATGCAATTTTTGAAATTGATACGCAAGGTATCATGGTGAGTACAAATATTGCCTCTCGTAAAATTATTGGTTTTTCTGATGAGCAAATCAGGGGAAAGCATTACAGTTCATTTTTACCTGCTGAATATCGTGATATTGCAGATAAAGCGTTTAAAGAGGCAATGCAGGGAAATGCACAATACTATGAAATTCCGGCTTATCATGCTTCTGGTGAAATGATCTGGCTCGATCTGACTAATTTACCGATTAAACAAAATCATCAGGTAACAGGAGTATTCGGTATTGCCCGTGATATTACATTACGGCGTAAAAATCAGGAACACTTGCGGTTATTAAAACGTGGAGTGAATGCCAGTCCTAATGGAATTATAATTACGGATGCTACCACCGAGCGAAAAATCGTTTATGTTAATCCAGCCTTTTTACATATGACGGGTTATACCGAAGAAGATGTTATGGGCAAGACATGCCACTTTTTGCAAGGACCGGAGACAGAAGCTGAAAAGATTGCTTTAGTACAGCAGGCTTTAAAAGAACACAAAGAGATACAAGTAACCGTTAAAAATTATCGTAAAGACGGGAGCTGGTTCTGGAACCGTTTAATGTTGGGTCCGGTTTTTGATGAGGCAGGTAGATGTACACATTTTTTGGGAATTCAGGAAGATATTACTCAACAGCGTATTCATGAAGACTATATTACCCATCAGCATAGTCACGATCATTTGACTGGTCTAGCTAACCTGCAGACCTTTGAAACCAACTTACAGCAGGCCTTCGAAACTCAACATCATAGTTCCCAGCCTTTATTCCTCTGTTATATTGATCTAGACGATTTTAAGCCGCTCAATGATAGTCTGGGGCACCTGATTGGTGACCAGATTATTAAAAGTGTAAGCGATCGCCTGCAAGCACTTTTACAAACTGGCGATTTCCTGGGCCGTTTTGCAGGTGATGAGTTTGCGTTATTAATGGTGAATCGAAATAAACGGTCAGAAGTAATTACAACTGCTGAAGAGATTCTAAAACTCTTTACACAACCTTTTCAAATTGATGAGCATAAAATCCATCTGAGTGCCAGTATTGGTATTGTCGCTGATGACTGTTCTATACAGCGTTCGTCAGAACTTTTATATCATGCTGTTTTAGCCATGAAAGAAGCAAAAAGACAAGGTCGTAATACCTGGCACTGGTATGAAGAAGCCAATAAAAAAGTTATGCCAGAAATTGACTATGCGCACTTACGCCTAGAGCTGATGGAAGCTTTAAACGATAATCAATTTAACCTCTTTTACCAACCCTTGATTAATCCTGCAACAGGTCTGGTCAAAGGCGTGGAAGCACTCATCCGCTGGAATCATCCACAGCGGGGATATATCTTTCCTGATATTTTTATTCCTTTAGCTGAAAGAACGGGACAGATTGTTGCAATTGGACAATGGGTGCTCAAAAAAGCCTGTATGGATATTGCTGAATGGAATAAGAATCATCAGAGTCAGCTTACTGTTTCGGTTAATATTTCACCTTTACAGTTTCGTAGAGCAGGTTTCTTGCAAGAACTGGAACATGCACTGGACATTAGCAAATTAACACCTGAACTTCTCAAAATAGAAGTCACTGAGGGTATGGTAATTATTGGCGCTGACCGTGCTATTGAAATTTTAAAATCTATACGAGAGCTAGGGGTACAGGTATCTATAGATGACTTTGGTACAGGTTATTCCAGTTTGAGCTATTTACGACGTTTACCAATTAACCAGATCAAACTGGATCGCAGTTTTATTGAGCATCTTACAGAGAGTGACCAGGATGCTGCGATAGTTCAGTCCATTATCCATCTGGCCCATCAATTAAACCTGGAAGTTGTAGCCGAAGGAGTTGAAACCCTGAAACAGGCGGCCTTTCTCTACCAGCAGGGCTGCGATCTTTTACAAGGTTATTTTTATGCCCGTCCTGCACCTATAACTGAATTAAAAACCATCTATATTTCATCATTAGGCTAATACGTACTGCAGAAGAATAAGGTCTAAAAAATAAATTGCATAGTACACCTATGACAAGAACATCGCTGTTTCTCATATAAATCAAATTGTATTCAAGAACTGAATTAGTTGGTGCCCCATAGATGCTACTCATGAGTAATGACATTTGTTACAAATAACACCATCAATAGAATGATTAAATACGGATAAAAATTGGAGGCTATTAAAAGGCATTTGCAGAGTCAGAAAATTCTGGCTGTTGTGGGTTGATATAATTTTTACAGTACTATAACTAAATAAAAAAACTTTTGGCTAAGAATTTGATGAATTCAATCTATTGTTATTGGTTTATTATTTTCTAAACTCTAAGAAGTCATATTTAAATATTCAAATAACAGTTGACTGATAAATAAAGCCCTTTTTAAATTCTATCACTTCACAGGCTGATATATTTTCAATTTAACTTGAGTTTTACTCATTATAGTGTTGTTTTAATCGGCAAATATTATTATAAGATTTTGTTTTTTATATTTATAATTTATTTTAAGGTTGTTTTTTAAGCATTCGCAAAAGTGAATAAAATTGTGTTTAATGTATCTATATTGAATTTTATTAATATTAAGGCTGATTTATGAGTAATACTTCTCCTCAAGCCCGAAAGCTATATGCTGGCTATAAAGCTGATCATGTGGGCAGTTTCCTGCGTCCTTTAAGACTAAAAGAAGCACGTCAAGCTGTTGCTGATGCCAAGTTGAGCCAAGCTGAACTTACTCAGATCGAAAATGAAGAAATATTAAAGATTATTGAGTTGCAAAAAGAAAATAATATCAAGGCAATTACTGATGGCGAATTACGTCGTGCTTGGTGGCATTATGATTTTATGGAAAACCTGATCGGTGCTGAAGGGTATGAGGATAGTGTCGGTTTAAAGTTTCATGGTATCGAGACCAAGCCCCATAATGTACGTATTGTAGGCAAACTCGATTTTCCAGAAAATCATCCACATCTGGCGCATTATAAATTTTTGCATGATGCGGTAGGCACTAATGGTATGGCCAAAATGACCATTCCAAGTCCAAATATGATGATGCGGCCTAAATTACGTTTTAATAATACGTATGGTGAAGATATTCAGCAATATGTGGTTGACTTGGGACTGGCTTACCGCAAAGCAGTACAAGCATTTTATGACTTGGGCTGCCGATATTTGCAGATTGATGATGTATTCTGGGCGTATTTGATCAGTGAAGAAGACCGTGCGCGTGAGCAAGCCGCCGGGGTCGACTTGGACCAGTTAGCTGACTTTTGTGTTCAGACCCTGAATATTGCCCTTGAAAATAAACCCGAAGATCTGGTGGTTGGTCTGCATATCTGTCGTGGTAATTTTTCTTCTACCTGGCACTACCAGGGTGGATATGAATCCATAGAAGACTATATCTTTAAACATCTTAAAAATATAGACCGCTATTTTCTGGAATATGACACAGAGCGCGCAGGTGGTTTTGAACCTTTAGCTAAACTACAAGGCAGTAATGCAGAAGTTGTTCTCGGTCTGATTACTTCGAAGGTAGAAGAGCTGGAAAATAAACAGGCCATCATCGCACGTATTCATGAAGCTTCCCAATATTTACCACTTGAACAGCTCGCACTTAGTCCACAATGTGGCTTCTCTTCAACCGAAGAAGGAAATAGGGTCCCTTACGACGCACAGTGGCGCAAACTTCAATTGGTGAATGAAATTGTGGCAGAAGTATGGGGAGAGTAATTTTAGAATTAACTCTATTGGATAGGTATTAAGTATAAAACTGGATAAAAAATCCAGTATTCTAAAAATAATAATAAAAAATTAATTATAAGAGAAACTTTATAAGAAAATTTTTTAACTTATTACAAGTAGCCAGTTTTATAAAAAAGTTAATTTTAATAAAACTAAAGACTGGCTCATTATTTTTTTAACTATAAACTTAAAATAAAGGATTATTCTAACAGCTTTAATATTCTTGCAGCTAAAAACCAAACCTAAAATATAATTTGAAAATATATTTTAATTTAATAGATTAATTTTTAAAATCCTTTATTTATTTTCGACAGTATAAATATCAGGTGATGTTTTAAATGAAGATTAGAAATACGTTTTTATTCATTTTCGGTCTTGCTACAGTCTCTACAGGCAATATCCTTGCCGAGCCTTTGAAGCTACCGGCAGAATGGACACAAAGTATAGAGCCTTTCAGGATTGCTGGTTCTATCTACTATGTGGGTACGCGTGGTTTAGGCTCGTATCTTCTTGTTTCTGGTTCTAAAGCTATATTAATTGACACAGGCCTAACTGAAAATGCTGCTTTAATTGAGCAGAATATACTGAAACTTGGGCTAAACCTTTCAGATGTAAAGATTATTTTGGTCAGCCATGCACACTGGGATCATGTTGGAGCTTTAGCGCAAATTCAGAAGAATACAGGTGCTAAAGTATTTGCTATGGATAAAGAGGTTACAGCTTTAACAACAGGTAAGCCTAAAGGAGACAATATTCTTCAGTCCTTTTCTTATACTCCGGTTAAAGTTGACCATATATTAAGAGATAAAGAAGTCATTAAAATGGGAAAAATACATCTTAAGGCAACCTTAACTCCCGGCCACACTCCTGGGTGTACCACTTGGTCAACCAGTTTAAAAGAACATGGAAAAACTCTGAATGTAGTATTTCCATGCAGCTTATCTGTTGCCGGAAATGTATTATTGAATAATCAGACTTATCCAGGTATCGTACAGGATTATCAGCTGAGTTTTCACCGCTTAAGCAAAATGCCTGCTGATATTGTACTGACCAGCCATCCTGAAGCAGCCGATCTTATGAATCGAAAAGCGAAGTCTGAGGCAGGACAGCTTGATGCTTTCACAGATCGGAAACTCCTGGAAAAAATTATTAAAGATGCTGAATTTTCTTTTAATCAGTCTCTTGATAACCAGAAAAAATAATATATTAAAAGAGCCTCTCTCATAAAGACGGCTCTAATTTTTCTTAAATTAATACTAGCCCATTCAAACTATAACCTTACTTTCACTTTATTAAAGGTTGCCCCGAAATAATTAATGATCATGGCTATCTGGTTGCTCAGTCACACGCTCTTTCGATGTGTGATCGGTTTGAGCATCATAGAGAATCTTGCCATTAAACATAGTCATTAGAACCTGTGCATTTTCCAGTTCCTCAGCCTTTTCCAGTTCCTCAGCCTTAAGCTTATATAAATTATGGCTCATTACAACCAGATCAGCAGCCTTACCTACCTCAATTGAACCAGTTTCGTTTTCAGCAAAAATTGCTTCAGCGCCGTTGATTGTATGGCTGGCAAGCATTCTGCTTAAAGGGATGCCAGATTGAACACCGGCAGAGATTCGCGTCATCGGATAGAATTCACGTACTGGATAATCACTAGATGAACTAAGCTGTACATTGGTATCGAAAAATGCTTTAGGTAAGGGATGACCATCTGCACGGATACCTAATGAGAGAAAGCGCGGTATAGTCGGGATAGCCTCATCACTGACGTGTGTAATCATGTGGCGTGCATCGCGCTTGCCATTCTGTTTTTGGGCATACTCCAAAGCATCAAGCATAAGGTTGTAAGTACTGGTTGGCCCTATATCATGAATATAGATGCGGAATTTTTCACGGTCCAATGCAGCTACGGTTTTTTTCAGAACTTCCTGATCCCAGACGACTGAACCATATGTACTGCTTGCACCTGTGCCAAAAATTTTGATTGAATCTGTCTTGAAGAATTTGCCATGATATTTTGCACGGCGTTCTACGAAACCTGGAATCTGTTCAGTACCACGTGTTTCATCTGCCCATTGTAATAAATTATAACGCACGGTTAATTCACCTTCACTATCTAGAGCTTTTATAGCCTCCAGAAAACTGTCTGTTGGATAATGCAATGGCACAAGAACAGAAGTCACACCACGCTGTGGCGCCAGATTTTTTTTGAAATGAAAGTATGGCAGCTTTATATTCGGCTACTGTAAAGTCAGGTTGGGGAAGTGTACTAATAACCAGATTTTGTGCTCCAAACTCACGGAAGATTCCGGTTGGGGTACCTTGGCTATCGCGGTCAATAAATGCTCCCACCGGGTCTGGAGTAGTTGCATTGATACCTGCATTTTGCATGGCTCGGGTATTTGCCCATACTTCATGGTGTCCATGAGTAATAAATACAGCCAGAATATCTTTACCCACAATTTCATCCAGCAGTTGTGCTGGCGAACGTCCTGCTGCTTTTGCCTGTGCCAGTACATAGTTCAAGTTCCATCCGACACCACGTACCTGCTTGGCTTCAGGCTGCTTTGCAAGAAAATTCTGGGTAGCCGCTTTATAAGAGTCCAAAGAAGGGGCTTCCAGATTTACCCAGTATATATTTTCTGCACGTAAATAAGCATGATTATGCGTATCTACAAAGCCAGGGAGCAACATTTTTCCCTTCAAGTTTATTATTTGGGTGTCCTTGCCACGCCACTCTTTTAGTCCCGTATCATCACCTACATAGACAATTTTACCTTCTTTGACTGCTACCGCTTCTGCTTCTGGCAATTTGGGGTCCATGGTATAAACTGAACCGCTTTCAAAAATCAGATCCGCTGAGCGTATCTGCTCATATTTATCATCACCACAAGCAGCCAAGGTGAGGGCTAAAGTGCTTGCCAGCGTAAGCTAAAAAATATGCGGTGTTTTTGAAACATAATAGGGTCGTCCTTGTTATTATTTCTGGGTTACTACCTGAAAATAATTTAATAAAAGTTTTCTTGATTAATAGTCTTGATCTGAAATGTTACGCCGCATAACTTAGGAGATAATATGAAATGAGTCAAAAACCTAAGCGGTATATTATTATACCTTTAAAGGTATAATTAAAATATAAAGGTCTAAACTTATAATATAATTAAAAAATATTTTTAATATTTCATTCTAGAGATTTTATAATCAGTTAAATATAGAATATCTTGATTGATTAATCATTTTATTTCGAGAATACAGAACTTAAAGAAATATATTTTATCGAGAGCTGCCTTTAAAATTGAACAGATGAGATAGAGAGTAGAAAAATTATTATGGTTAAATACTTAATTAGTGCGTGTCTGGTTGGTGAGAATGTGCGCTACAACGGTGGAAACTGCTTGCAGGAAAAGCTGAAATATTTAATTGAATCGCATCAGGCAATCAGTTTCTGTCCAGAAGTAGCAGGAGGGTTAAGTACACCACGATTACCTGCTGAAATTGTAGGTGGTCAGGCACAAGACGTATTTAATCAGCAGGCAGTAGTCTTAGACTCATCGGGTCAGGATGTCACACAGGCTTTTATAAATGGCGCCTATCAAACTTTGAAAATGGTACAACAGAATCATATCAGCCATGTCATTCTAAAAGCAGACAGTCCATCTTGTGGTTCAAAACTGATTTATGATGGCTCATTTACCGGAAAGAAAATTCTAGGCGAAGGAATGACTGCTATTTTACTTAGGCAGCATGGGATCATCGTGATGACTGAAGATGAATTTATGGAACAGCTTAATTAAACTTTTATAGAAAAATTCTGATGCTATGTCAGACCTTATTTATTCTTAATAGAATAGAAGAGCCATAAAAAAAGCCTTTATCTCTAAGATAAAGGCTTTTTAAATTTTGGAGCGGGAAACGAGACTCGAACTCGCGACCCCAACCTTGGCAAGGTTGTGCTCTACCAACTGAGCTATTCCCGCAATATGCAGCGTATTATAAGGCCTGTTCCGGGCTTGTCAATTAGCTGTTGTATCAACCGATGGGATTTTAAACTTTTTCACAACTCTATAGAGATATTTTTCAGTGTTAATTCCGAGAAATATTCAGTAAAACAGGACAAAAACTAAAAATAGTCTTTGTCCGGCTTGTTTAATCTGCACGTCGCCATAAGGTGCCCTGACGGGTATCTTCAAGAACCACACCTTGGTTCAGCAGATTTTGTCGGATGGAATCTGCTTTGGTAAAGTCTTTTGCTTTTTTCGCATCTACACGCTGCTGAATAAGCTCTTCAATTTCACTTTCAGACAATCCAAGTGCTTCCTGACCAATATCAGATCTCAAAAAGTCATCTACATTGTGCTGAACCAGACCTAAAATATTGGTCAGGTGACGCAATGTGGAATAAAAAACTTTAGCCTGCTCAGCATTTTCTTCTTTCAGGGCACGGTTGAGTTCCTTTGCAAGTTCAAACAGAACAGCCATTGCTTCCGCGGTGTTAAAATCATCACACATTGCGGCATTAAAGCGTTCAAGATGTATTTGACTAAAATGATCTGTCAGTTCTTCATTAAACTGCTGTTGGTATGCTTTAAAAGCATGGTAAAACCGGGTAAGGGCTGTTTTAGCTTCTTTAAGTGCTACATCAGAAAAGTTGACCGGACTGCGATAGTGTGAAGACACGATAAAATAGCGAATAACTTCTGGATGGAATTTCTCCATCACGTCACGAATAGTAAAGAAGTTACCGAGAGATTTTGACATTTTCTCGCCGTCTACATTAATAAAACCGACGTGCATCCAGTAATTTACATATTGTTCACCAGTTGCGGCTTCACTTTGTGCAATCTCATTTTCATGATGTGGAAATAGCAGGTCACTGCCGCCACCGTGGATATCAAAATGATTGCCGAGGCAGCAGGTCGACATGGCCGAGCATTCAATATGCCAGCCTGGACGTCCTTTGCCCCATGGAGAATTCCAGAAAGGCTCATTTTCTTTGGCATGTTTCCAGAGAACAAAGTCAAAAGGATGTTTCTTGTCGACTTCCACATCAACCCGATCAGAGGCTCCCGCTTGCATGTCATCAAGTTTTCGGCCAGAGAGACGACCATATTTATTGAACTGTTCAACCTGAAAGTAAACGTCGCCATTTGTTGCCGGGTAAGCACTACCATTGTCTACCAGCTTGCCAATCATGTTCTGCATCTGGTCGATATATTCAGTTGCGCGTGGTGCTTCATCCGGTGCAAGACAGCCAAGACGATGCGCATCCTCATTCATGGCCTGAATGAAACGGTCGGTCAGAGCCTGGATTGTTTCGCCATTTTCGTTGGCACGTTTGATAATCTTGTCATCAATATCAGTAATATTACGTACGTATTTGACTTCCCAACCCTGACTGCGCAAAAAACGGATAATATAGTCAAACGCAACCATGACCCGTGCATGTCCAATATGACAGTAGTCATACACGGTCATGCCGCAAACATACATGTCGATATGGCCCGCTTTGCGCGGTACAAATTCAACTTTTTTACGTTGCTCCGAGTTGTATAAAACAAATGGCTGCATACAGGTCTTCACATGCTCAAACAAAGGTAGTTCATCATAACTGAAGCGATATATTTCATAAAGTTTTATGCATTAATTTTATAGACTTGTGAAAAGTTCAGATTTAGAAAGCGGACTTTTACAGACCTATGTTAAAATGGGAAAAATTTTTCTCCTGACATTATTCAACTCTTAAAGAGTTAAGGTAAGTTGAGCTTGAATTCATCCAATATGACGCAGCAGATTGATTTTCAAAAAGTTGCTCGAGAAACATTACAGATAGAACAGCAGGCTTTAGAGATTCTGGCTGCACAGATTGATACACGCTTTGAACGCGCCTGCGAAATCATCTTGCAGTGTAAAGGCCGTGTTGTGGTTACAGGTATGGGCAAGTCAGGACATATCGGCCGTAAAATGGCCGCAACTTTTGCTTCAACTGGAACGCCTTCATTCTTTATGCATCCGGGTGAAGCAGGACATGGTGATCTGGGCATGCTGGTCCGTGGAGATGTGCTGATTGCAATCTCTAATTCTGGCAAAAGCGATGAAATCATGATGCTCATGCCTTTGATCAAACATCTGGAAGTGCCTTTAATTACTATCAGTGGTACTGAAAGTGGCCCAATGCCACAGAATGCTGATGTTGCATTAACGCTTGGCGAGTTAACAGAGGCCTGTCCGCTGGGTCTGGCGCCAACCTCAAGCACTACTGCTACATTGGCCCTAGGTGATGCACTTGCGGTCGCACTGCTAGAAGCGCGTGGCTTTACGGCGGATGATTTTGCCCGCTCTCATCCGGCTGGGGCATTAGGCAAACGTTTACTTTTGCATGTAAAACATTTGATGCATAAAGATGATGAGCTGCCAAAAGTCAGTCCTGATACACCGATGAATCAAGTTCTCTATGAAATTTCCAATAAACGCTTGGGTTTAACCACTGTTGTAGATACACAAAATACTTTATTGGGTATTTTTACCGATGGTGATCTGCGTCGTCTGATTGATCGTCAGCAAGGTTTTGATGTAAACCTGCCGGTATCGGAAGTAATGATCAAAGATCCGTATACCATTTCTCAGGAAGCGCGTGCTGTTGAGGCACTTGAATTATTACGTGATAAAAAGATCAATCAGTTTGTGGTCGTAGATCAGTCGAATAAAGTTATTGGTGTTATCAGTATGCATGATCTGATTCAGGCTGGAGTGAATTAAAACTATGGCATCGTATGTTTTACTTGAACAGGCTCGACATATGCAGGCCCTGGTTCTGGATGTTGATGGAATTTTAAGTGATGGTTTTGTTACTCTCACTAATAGTGGCGATGAAATCAAGTCTTTTGATATTCGTGATGGTCTGGGAATGAAGCTGGTGCAGCAGGCAGGTATGAAAGTCATCATCATTACCGGTCGCAGCAGTAATATCGTACATACCCGTATGTCCAGTCTGGGTGTTGATCTGGTTTATCAGGGCCGTGAAGACAAAGGTGTAGCATTACGTGAAGCCTGTGCGCAGCTTGG
The DNA here is from genome assembly GCF_000582925.1 of Acinetobacter sp. 1294596. Lineage (NCBI taxonomy): Bacteria > Pseudomonadati > Pseudomonadota > Gammaproteobacteria > Moraxellales > Moraxellaceae > Acinetobacter > Acinetobacter sp. 1294596. The sequence goes on from NZ_JFCC01000042.1 coordinate 11,712, forward strand.
CCTTTTACCAGAAGACTGCCTGTATATGGGAGATGACTGGCCTGATCTCTCTGCTTTTGCGATTGCTGGTATGAAAGTTACTGTACCTAATGGTCATGTGGAAGTACGCCGCCGTGCAGATCTGGTCACCCAGTCAATGGGTGGTCGCGGTGCAGTACGGGAAGTGTGCGATATATTATTAAATGCAAAAGGTGTTTACCAAGAACTTCTTGAAAAATATCTTGCTGTACCACATTAATAACAGATGTCCTGATTTAAAGAACTTAGAACCACGCTTATGGATACCCGAGTTTTATACGTTGTTGCGATTTTAATAGCAGCCCTAAGCGGTGGTTATTATTATTTCAGTGGAAAGGGCAAACGGCTTGAGGTGAATTCAGGGCGTAACATGACTTATTCCGCAAAAGGCATTCATCTTACTCAAACAAATGAGCAAGGTAATCTGTATGTAAAAGCCAAGGTTGACCGACTGGAACAGGATATGCAACAGAAAACGTCCAGGCTTGATAATCTGGATGCTTCTATGTATGAGGACGGGACAGTTAATGCTACTTTCTTTGCACGTCAGGCCAATAGCTTTAACGACAATGAAAAAATTGTCTTATCGCAGGATGTAGTGGCTACCCGTTTGGGCGCACAAGGGCCTATGGAGTTTCGTACCGATAAATTGACAGGTTATCCCAAGCTAAAGCAGCTGGAAACTGACCATCAGGTTATTGTACAGTCACCTCAGGCAGAATTTGTAAGTCAAGGTTTAAAAGCCAATTTAAATAAAGGTCAATACGAATTCTTTAATATTCGAGGAAAGTATGTCCCAAGCACTTAATTATAACCGAACTTCAACTTTCCTGAGACAGGCTGTACTTACTGCATTGCTCGGAGTAACCTCTGTAGCCGCTTTGGCTCTACCTTCTGACCGTAATCAGCCGATATCACTGGTTGCTGACCGCGCAACCTATAATGAAAAAACTGGTATAACCACTTATACCGGTAATGTTATTATCGAACAGGGTACTATGAAGCTTCAAGCCAACTCAATTGTGGCTCAGCTTAATAAAAGCCGCCAGATCAGTACGATTACTGCTACAGGCAAACCTGCCAAGTTCCAGCAGCAGCTCGATACCAATAAAGGTCTGGCTCGTGGCGAAGCCCAAAAGATAGTTTACAATGCTGAAACTGGTATTATTACGCTTTCTGGTGGAGCTTATCTCTATCAGAATGGAGCAAGTATTCGTGGAAACACCCTGCGCTATAGCATGAATAAAGGCGATATCGAGGCTGTTGGCTCATCAAACAGTACAGGTTCATCGACAGGCCGGGTACAGATTATTATTCCACCATCAGCTTCAAAAAATTTCCCGGGAGCACGTGATTAATGGAGCAATCACTAAGCCAGCCACAAACCCTTACTATTAAGCATCTGGCAAAAAACTATAACAAACGCTGGGTTGTGAAAGATGTGTCTTTTTCCATGCAGAGCGGTCAAATTGTTGGTCTCCTGGGTCCAAATGGAGCCGGTAAAACGACCAGTTTTTATATGGTGGTCGGCTTGGTCCGTATGGATAAAGGTGAAATCCATCTGGATCATCTGGATCTTTCAGATCTGGCCATGCATGAGCGTGCGCGTAAGGGAATTGGCTATTTGCCTCAGGAAGCATCAATTTTTCGCAAGCTGACAATTGCTGAAAATATCATGGCGATTCTGGAAACCCGTAGAGACCTGAATAAACAGCAACGTCAGCAACGTTTGAATGAACTACTGAATGACTTCAAAATTACTCATATTAAAGATTCATTAGGTATGAGTGTTTCTGGTGGTGAACGCCGTCGGGCCGAGATCGCACGTGCTCTGGCTGCCGATCCGAAATTTATGCTGCTGGATGAACCCTTTGCAGGCGTTGATCCGATTTCAGTAGGCGATATTAAAGATATTATTCGTAATCTGAAAGAACGTGGCATCGGTGTACTCATCACTGATCATAATGTTCGTGAAACCCTGGCTATTTGTGAAAAAGCTTATATTGTCAGTGAAGGTGCAGTGATTGCAGAGGGTACACCGCAAGAAATCTTGGAAAATGAAACAGTGCGGCAGGTCTATTTAGGTGAGGATTTCACAGTTTAATTAGACAGTCTTTTTTTTGATCCTACTTCTAAACTGCTCATAAGCTCTTTTATTTTACTGAAATTTAAAATAAATCTTGTGAGCTTTTTCCTTAATTACAATTTTAAAAACCAGTAAAACTATTTAACAAAAATTACGGTTCAGTTATTAAAAATATGTAAAATGTAAAAGTTCCAAATTATACCTATAGCAAAGCGTTCAACACTGTAACCCTTTTATGAACAATAAAGTAATTAATAAAAAAGTTAATGGATTAATACCTGCGGTTCTATGTTTAACCCTAGCACCTTTAACTATCTTAAATGCCGCCACTCCTGGTGAAAGTTACCATACTTTAAAAACCAATCTTGTCCAGTTGTTCTCACCTCAGCATAATGAATCATATCGACAGGTAAATATTGCAGAACTTAGCAATTTTCAGCTGGATCGGTCTGCTATTCAGGAGTTGCCTGTAGTGGGTTCAGCTAGTCCGGCGTCTGTTTCGACTCAAGTCTCCACAGAGCTTTCACTGATTGAAGCAGTGCGACTGGCTGTGCAGCGTAATCCGCAAATCACTCAGAGTATTTCGTCTGTTGCTGCACAAAATGCCAATATTGATGTGGCCAGGGCTGGCTATTATCCACAGCTTTCAGGTGGTTTAAGTACGGGTGATATGACCACAGGAGAGCGGGGCCGACAGTTGCTGAGCCTGAATGCCATTCAGATGCTCTACGATTTTGGCAAGGTCCGCTCTGGTGTGAATACTGAACAAGCCCGATTACAGGCTGAACAGGCCAATGTGCTGGTCAGTATTGATGAGATTGCACTTGAAGTTGCTAATGCCGTGATTAACATTAAGCGGTATCAGGAACTTAGCCGGATTGCCTAGCAGCAGATCAGCGGTATTCAATATATTCTGGAGATTGCTAACCTGCGCGCTAAAGCAGGTATCAGCAGTCAGGCTGATCCGGTACAGGCCCAGTCTTATCTTGAATCCGCCCAGGCAAATCTAATTGCGCAGCAGTCTTTTCTGCGGCAGTATCAGCAACGGCTGCGTACCTTGCTGGGCTTTGAAGTCAGTCACACTGGCTGGATCATACCAGAAACACTGGTAGCCCGATCAGCGTTATATGAAGAGCCACAATTTACTACGATCCCGCAGATGATGCTTGCTCAGGCACAGGTCGAAATTGCAAAATCGCAAAGAGAACAAACCCGGTTAAGCCGTTATCCAACCTTGAATGTTAGAGGTTCGCTGAGCCAGGCAGTTAATGGCCAGAATCCCAACAATAATGAAGATGATGGGCTCTACAGCTCTGTCATGCTAGAGGCTACCAGCAACTTTTATCAGGGCGGGGCAGTAACTTCGCAGACACGCGCAGCGGGTTATGCGGAACAGGCAGCCCGCGCCAGAGTTAATGCAGTTTATCTTGATGTGCTGGATCAGGTACGGACTACCCGTGAACAGGTTGAAAACAAGCAGAGACAGATGCAGGTACTCGTTGCAAGACAGGCTACCACTGTGCGGACAAAAGAGCTCTATCAGGAACAGTATAAACTTGGAACGCGGACGGTAGTGGATTTGCTCAATGCCGAACAATCCATCCATTCCTCGGCTTCAGAGATTGAAATCGCCCGTTATGACATTTATGACAGTATTGTTCAGAATATCGCGGCAACAGGACGTTCACGTGATGTCTATGACTTAAATAATATTTCGATTCAAGGATTTGAAATTCAGCCATGAGTACAAAAATAAATTACCAGCCTTGGCTACAGGGCGTAATGACGGTTGCCCGACATTACCGTATTGAAACCTCTGAAGAGCGCATTCGTTTGCAGCTGGACTGGAACCAGATCCAGACTCTGGATGAGGTTCTGTTATTGATGACCCGTCAGGTAGGTTTAAGCTTACGTAAGAGCAAATTTACGCCCGATATACTGCTGAATCCCTGGCGTTTGCCGGTTCTGGTTGAATTCCAGAATGGACAGGTGGGTGTGATTGACAAGGCCGACACCGCCGGTAATGTCAGTATACAGCTGAGTGGCGATCAGGGCCTGGCGCAAAGTTTTAAAGTAGATGAGCTACAGCCAGTCATTAAAACTGTTTACATCCTCCGGCCTGAGAGTTCGGTACCTGATGCGCGGATTGATGAATATATCAAGCCTTATGAAGCTAACTGGTTCTGGAGCATTGTCCTCAAGGACTGGAAACGCTATATCGACATCATGTTTGCCTCTCTCATGGCAAATATTCTGGCACTGGCGACTATTATCTTTTCCATGCAGGTTTATGACCGAGTCGTACCTTCCCAATCCATTCCAACTTTATGGGTTCTGGCTGGAGGGGTACTGATTGCTGCGATCTTTGAATTTATCATGCGGGTTGCCCGGGTTTACCTGTCCGATATTATTGGCAAACGTGCTGACCTTAAAGTTTCAGATCGGGTATTTGGTCATGCATTACGGATTAAAAACAGCGAACGTTCAAAATCAACCGGAACTTTTATCTCCCAGATACGTGAACTCGAAGGTGTAAGGGAACTGGTCACCTCAACCACAATTAGTGCCATTGCCGATTTACCTTTTTTCTTTCTGTTTCTGGTTATCTTCTGGATCATCGGTGGCAACCTGTTCTGGGTGATGCTGCTAGTGGTACCGCTGATGATTATTCCCGGTATTCTGGCCCAGAAGCCGCTGGCCAAGCTTGCGCAGGAAGGCATGCGTGAATCCTCTATCCGAAATGCCATACTGGTTGAAGCCGTACAGGGAATTGAAGATATCAAGCTGCTACGGGCAGAATCCCGCTTTCAGAACCAGTGGAACCATATGAATGAAGTCTCTGCCGATGTCAGTATGAGACAGCGCAAGATTGTTGGCGTAATGACAGCCTGGACCCAGAAAATCCAAGGACTGACTTATGCCATTGTAGTGCTGGTCGGTGCCTTTGCCGTAATGGAAGGTGACATGACTACTGGTGCACTGGTAGCCTGCTCAATCCTGTCTTCACGTATGCTGGCGCCAATTTCACAGATTACAGGTGTGCTGGGACGTTTGCAGCAGGCTAAAGTAGCTAAACAGAGTCTGGATGAGCTAATGAAAAAACCGGTAGATCAGCCTGAGCGGGCCAGTCTGATTCACCGGCCTGTACTATATGGCAATTATGAGCTCAACGGCATAGTCTTTAAATATGGTGAAGATGACCCGAAACCCAGCCTGATGATTCCAAAGCTCAGTATCCGTGAAGGTGAAAAGATTGCCATACTTGGCCGCAATGGTGCCGGTAAAACGACTTTGCTACAGTTGCTGGCCGGAATGCAGGTTCCCCTGCAAGGGAACATTGACCTGGATGGATTAGACCTGAACCTGATTGACCCGTCAGATGTACGCCGCGATGTAGCTTTGCTTAACCAGAATGCTCACCTGTTTTATGGCACTATCCGCGAAAACCTGACTTTAGGTGCGCCTCTGGCCAGCGATGAGGATGTGTTAAAGGCACTGGCAATTACCGGTGCATTGCATTTTATTAAAGAGAAAAAAGAAGGCTTGGACCATATTATTCTGGAAGGGGGAATCGGGTTTTCGGGTGGGCAGCGTCAGGCATTGTTATTAGCCCGGTTACTGATTCGCCAGCCTAATATTTTATTGCTGGATGAACCTACCGCTTCTATTGATGACGTTTCAGAAAAACAGCTGATTGACCACCTTAAGAGCTGGCTGTCACACCGTACCCTGATCGTGGCAACCCATCGGCGTGCAGTGCTGGAACTGGTAGACCGGATTATTATTATAAATGAGGGCCGGATCATGATGGACGGGCCAAGAGACCAAATCCTGCAGCAAACTGTAGCAGCGCAGCCCCATAAGACTATTCAAGGAGGCCAGGCATGAATGATCACAAACCTGAACTGCAACGTTCTATGAAAGTGTCTTACCGGGAGCCTCCTTTACCCAAATCAAGTCTGGTAATCTGGATTGTCGGCTTATGCCTGTTGGTACTGCTGGTCTGGGCTTGGCTGTTTAAACTTGAGGAGGTCTCAACCGGAACCGGAAAAGTGATTGCGTCATCGAAAGAACAGGTGATTCAGTCCTTGGAAGGTGGCATATTGACCCGTCTCAACGTTAAGGAAGGTGATATTGTCGAGCAGGGACAGGTACTGGCCCAGCTTGACCCAACCCGCTTTGCCTCCAATGTAGGAGAGTCCGAGTCGCTGCTGGTTTCAGCACAGGCAACTGCGGCACGCTTACGCTCTGAGGTAAATGGTACGCCATTATCGTTTCCAGAAAGTGTACGTAAAGTACCGGCACTGGTTCAGGAAGAAACTGCGCTCTATTATTCAAGGCGCAGCAATCTGGAACAGTCCATGTCGGGACTTAAACAGGCGTTGGAGCTGGTCAGGCAGGAACTGGTTATGACCGAGCCGCTAGTCGCCAAAGGTGCAGCCAGCGAAGTTGAAGTCCTGCGTTTAAAGCGTGAAGCCAATGATCTGCAAAACCAGATGAATGATTTGCGTAACCAGTACTATGTAAAAGCACGAGAGGAACTGGCCAAAGCCAACACAGATATTGAAACCCAGCAGCAGGTGGTCAAAGGTAAATCTGATACTCTGCAGCGTACCACTTTCAAGGCGCCGGTCCGTGGAATTGTAAAGGAAATTGATGTAATGACCCGCGGTGGGGTAGTGCCGCAAAACGGTAAGCTGATGACGATTGTTCCCCTGGATGAACAGCTGTTGATCGAAGCACGCATCTCTCCCAGGGATATTGCTTTTATTCGGCCGGGACAGGATGCGTTGGTAAAAATCACGGCCTATGATTATTCAATTTACGGTGGACTCAAGGGGAAGGTAACTGTAATTTCACCGGATACCATTCGTGATGAAGTGAAGCAGGACCAGTTTTACTACCGGGTTTACATCCGTACCGATACGGACAAGCTGATCAATAAGGCCGGGCAGAGTTTCGGAATTACCCCGGGGATGGTGGCAACGGTAGATATTCGTACCGGACAGAAAACAGTATTGGACTATCTGCTTAAACCATTTAATAAAGCTAAGGAAGCTCTACGGGAACGTTAAGAAACTTACTTTGAAAAGCCTCCTGAGGGAGGCTTTTTTATTTTTAAAATTAAACCGGTTATACTTAATATTTGTTGCAACATGTGATGGTGATATGCCGTTTACAATTTCCTCCCCAGTCCAGTTTGAAGAAGAAATCAAGAAGAGTCGGTTCCTTGCAATTGCTGCGCCTGTAGATAATGAACAGGCAGTAAAAGATTTTCTTGAAACTTATAAAGATCATAGTACTACTCATCAGTGCTGGGCTTGGAAAATTGGGCATCAAATCCGTTTTAATGATGACGGGGAACCTTCGGGAACAGCAGGCCGTCCTATTCTTGCCACTATTGAAGGGAATGAACTTACCAATATTATTGTCTTGGTTAACCGCTGGTATGGTGGAATCAAGCTGGGTACAGGAGGGCTGGTACGGGCTTATGGTGGATGTGCTGGACAGTGCCTGCTGCTGGCAGAAAAGGTTGAAGTAATTGAGAAAAAACAGGCTTACTTCTGCTGTCATTTTAATGAATGGGCTATATTGCAATATGAACTTAACCAGCAGCAGATTGAGTTTCAGGAAAATTATACAGCTACAGGAGTAGAAGTAGAGTTACTTTTGCAGGTGCATCAGATTCATTCCTTTAATTTAAAACTTCAAGATATTAGCCGGGGACGGGAACAGCTAAAATTACAGGAGCAGGAGCATGCCTGAACAGGATCCTTTACTAAAATATAGAGATCAGCATAAGCACCGCTTGAATTATATGCCTTGGCTGTACTATACGTTAAAGCCCCATCATCGGGCCTGGGCCGAAGCATGGCAGCAGGAATATCAGGCTTATCTGATGGAAATGGAAACAGTAGAGATTGGTAAAAACTGCTTTATTTCACCACTTGCCCATATTTTTGCCGAACCGGGACGCAAGATTATTATTGGCGATCATAGCTTTATTGCAGCAGACTGTACCTTACATGGTCCAATTGAGATCGGGCAGGAAGTCGCGATTAATCACCATTGTATTTTAGATGGTGGTCGTGCTGGAATCTGTCTACACGATCAGGCCAGGATTGCCGCTTATTGTCATCTGTATGCATTTGATCATGGTATGGCACTTGAACAGGCGATCTACCAGCAACCGGTACGTTCTCAGGGAATTGAGATTGGGAAAGATGTGTGGTTAGGTGCACATGTTGGTGTAAAAGATGGTATCAAAATAGGAGCACATGCAGTAGTCGGTATGAATAGTATGGTGACACATGATGTGGCTACCTGTGAAATTGTGGCAGGAAACCCGGCTAAACTGATTCGCTATCGGAAATAAAAGCTGCATTTTAGTATAGAATATTTATAAATGATTATTTTACTGGCAGGTTTTCCAGTTTAAAAAATTAACGCATAAAGTACTTGCTTTGTGATAGCTTAAGTTATGACATTAAAACATATTGGGCGTTAAGACCTAAAGAGAGGCGTAAAATGAACCGTGTAATTGCATGTATTGACTCATCTCCATGTATCAATGCAATTGCTGAGGCAGCTGCCTGGATAGCATCGAAAACACAACGAGAACTAGTGCTATTACAGATTCTGGATTATTACCCTGCCAGTTATCATTTGGGAGAAATTAGTGGCGTAATCGGCTTTGAAAGTAATGCCATGCTCTTGAAAGAACTGGCAGAGCTTGAACAGAAACAAAGTGAACTTGCCATGGATTATAGTAATAATCTGCTTAAACATATTTCCAATCTGATTCAAGAAAAATATGGTATTACCTGCACTAAAATTCAGGAAAAGGGAGATTTTCTGGAGCAGAGTTTCAATTTACTCCATGAAGAAGATATTGTTGTGATTGGCCGTGTGGGTGAACGCTCTGCTGAACGTAACAAAGCAATTGGCAGTAACGTTGAAAATTTTATCCGTGGTGTAAGAAGTACGGTAATGACGGTAGGTGAAACGTTTAAGCCACCAACACGGTTTATTTTTGCCTATGAGTATTCACCGACCTGTCTTGCCATGATGCGCCGCATTGCAGTGAGTGACCTGCTTAGACAGTTGCAGTGCCATTTGCTTTATGTAGGTGACCAACCGGAGGTTCTAAATGAGCCTACTCAGTTCTTGAAGAATGCAGGACTCGATGTTGTAGTAGAATATCGCTATGGAGATGTAGCAGAAAATATTTTAGATTATCAGCGTGAACATGGGATTCAGATCATTGTTCTGGGAGCCTTTAGTCAGAGTAAAATTCGGCAGTTTTTCTTGGGCAGCATTGCCACAACTATTTTCCGTAACGCGACAGTTCCGCTATTAGTAGCAAAATAATTGATCTTTAAAGACTAATCTATTTAGCCATTAATATATTTAGAATAAGTTGTAAAGTTTTAAATAGTATTAAAAAAGTCCATATAGTTATCCGCAATTACTGTGGATAACTATATGGACAGTATATGTAATATATTGGAATTTAAAAATTTTTTTATAGTGATTGTTTTTTATGCTTTTGAGTTTTTATTTTACAATAGCTAATGCAAACCCATCGTGGCCTTTACTCCCGACTGTTTGTAGAGCTGTAGAAGATAGAAGCCGTGGGTGATCTTTTAAGGCCTCAAACAAATCGCGTATACCCTCAATACTTGGTTTTTTATTTTCAGGATTGATGATTTCACCGGCACGTATGACATTGTCCATGAAAATTAAAGTCCCTGAACGTGAAAGGTTCAAGCTTAATTCCAAGTATTCAGAATAACTCTGTTTGTCGGCATCGATAAAAATAAAATCAAAAGGTTCGGCATTCTGTTTAATTAATTCATTTAAAATATCAGCAGCACGTCCAACTTTTAAATCAATTTGAGCTGCCAGTCCGGAATGCTCGATATTTTCCTGTGCGACAGCAGCATGAGCTTCACGGCCTTCGATAGTAAGCACATAACCTTCATCACCCAGTGCTCTGGCTAACCAGACTGTGCTATAAGCAGCAAAAGTACCCAATTCCAGAATTCGCTTACAATTGTTCATCTGAATCAACATTTGCAGAAGCATTCACTGATTAGGGGCAACTGCCAGATGTTCAGGCAGACCTCGACGTGCTGTATTATCTACAGTTCGTCCTAAACATGGATCATCGGGAATTAAATGTGAATCAATAAATTGGTCAACCTCTGTCCACATCTGCTGCATAATTTGATCACCTGTATTTTCATTGAGGCAATTGTAAGCCTTTCTAGTCAGAGTTCAATTTACCTTAAAAAGATTCGCTGGTTTTTTCTGCAATTTCTGATTGTAAAAAAGGAGGCATAAGCCTCCTGTATCTGACAGAAATTCAATTAGAAATGACACATTGAACTGTTACGGGTCAGATCTGGTCCCCAAGTACGGTAACCATGAGTATCAATGTGAATTTGTCCAGAGGCATACAGACCAAGACCCATATTAAAGCTTTGCCCATGCTGAGACCAGAATTGGCATAATTTAAATTTGGTATTTTCAATGAAAGCATAATCTTCAGGTTGAGGAAACTCTGGCCCTATACGAAAATCTATAGCTGAATTGAACAAATGGCGTGAAGAATTGGCCCCACCAGCACATTGATTTAAAGGTAAATCCCGATAGACTGAAGTCACTTCAAAATCGGTCAGAATTTTAGACGCTACCAAGTATTTAAATATACGTATGGTTGCCAGCTGGTTATTCCATAATTCACGATTTGGGATGGCATATTGTGAGCGGCCACATTTTTGCCAGTCACGGGCAGTACGCATGAGTTCAAAACTGGGGATAATATTGCCGACGTTATTGCGTTCCAGAAACTGTTCATACTCGCGCACACGTCTAAGATTATCGCCTGAAGCAAGCCAGGTTTGGTAAGAATTAGGAACAACTTTAGGTGGAATCGGACGTTCAATAATCACGCGTTCCTGTGGTATAAAAATACGTTTTCCATGTGGATGGGCCATATTGCCTTGTTGCGGCGCAGTAACACAACCACTCATCACCAAAGGCATAATGCCAATTGCCATTATACCTTTCAATAAATGCTTCATCGAAAAATCAATTACTTATAAATTGGATATCTATTCTAATTCAAAAATGTCGGGAAAAATGGGAAAAATTGCAATCTAATGTTTAATTTGAGTATAAAAAAAGATCAGCTTATGCTGATCTTTTCTCATTTTATTTCTCAAGATACTGGAGCTTGTCCGGTTTGCCATTCCACTCTTCACGGTCTGCTGGCTGTTCACCAATTTGAGTAATATTTGGCCATTTTTGTGAAAGGTCTGCATTAAGTTCGATAAACACTTCCTGACCTTCTGGAAGTTCATCCTCAGAGAAAATTGCATTGGCCGGGCATTCTGGTTCGCACAGAGCACAGTCAATACATTCATCAGGATTAATAACCAGGAAATTCGGACCTTCATAGAAGCAGTCTACCGGGCAAACTTCTACACAGTCTTGATATTTACATTTAATACAGTTTTCAGTGACAACAAAGGTCATGGCGACAGCTACCTAAAAATACGGTTCTAATGAGTAATGCGCTATTTTAGGCAAAAATCTACTCTACTAACAATTCCTTTTATTGATATTTGTTATTTATATGCATGAAATACAATTAGAATATTGATATTTAAACAGTACTAAGTAAAACAGTTCTATATTTCTTGAAAAATTTCATAAAAATAGCAATTCAAAAACAAGAGCATAACTACCAATAAAGAGTACAGGAGTAAATTTCGTCTAAAAATGAACAGTAAGATCTATAAAAAATAATGCCTTATTTATACCAATATTTTTTAAGATTAATTCTTGGCCGAGTTACTTTATTGTAGCTTGAAAATCTATTACTGATTCCAAGCTCAGGATTGATTGTTGTAATAGAAGTTAAGATTTATGAGAGAAGTTTAAATTCCTGATCAATTATACTGTTTAAGTGGTCAACTCAAGGAGTGTAAAAAAATAATCTGGAAATAGAACCCAAGATTCTTGGTCTTATCTGCATAAAGATGTCTGCATTTATCTTATAACGAGATAAAGATAAATTTAATTTTATAAATTATAGACTTGAAAATAGATAAGCTGTACAGAATGCAGGTAGAAATAGCAATATATAAAAATCGCACTGAATAGTGCGATTTTTATATTCAGATTTGTGGTCTGTTTTTTAGCCTTTACTCATCGTCTGCTCAAGCTGATCTTTGAGTTTATAGAGCTGAGCCAAAGCTTCCCGTGGAGAAAGACTATCGATATCAAGCTGTTCTAAAGACTCTAGTACAGGAGAAGTTTTTTCAACCTCAGTTATCGTCTCCGTGACAGGAGAAACTACGAGGGAAATTACATCAAACAGATCATTTTGTACCACTGTCTGTAAATGCTGTTGCTGCTGCTTTTCCAGAATTTTGAGGCGTTTTTGCGCTTCTTTAATTACACTGGCGGGGGTACCCGCAAGTTTAGCTACTTGTAAGCCGTGACTCTGGCTTGCTGGCCCAGGCTGTACCTTGTGTAGAAGAATCAGATTGCCATTCATTTCTTTGGCTGTTACATGATAGTTATCTATACCAGCTTCCTGGCCAAGCTCGGTTAACTCAAAATAGTGGGTAGCAAACAGACACAGGCATTTAATACGTTTAGTTAAGTCCAGTACACAGGCCCATGCTAAAGACAGCCCATCATAAGTGCTGGTTCCACGGCCAACCTCGTCCATAAGCACTAAAGACTGACTGGTAGCGTGATGCAGAATCTGAGAGGTTTCTGTCATCTCTACCATGAAAGTGGATTTACCCGATGACAAATCATCTGCTGAACCGATGCGAGTAAAAATCCGGTCAATTGGTCCGAGTCGTGCAGACTGTGCCGGTACGAAACTGCCGCAATATGCCAATAGGCTGATTAGCGCAGTTTGGCGCATGAAAGTTGATTTACCTCCCATATTCGGACCAGTAATAATCGCCATGCGATGATTAAAATCCAGAGAAGTATCATTTGGGGTATAAGGGGTTTTACTTAAACTTTCTACGACCGGATGACGTCCAGCTATAATCTTGATCCCAACTTCAGGTGAAAACTCCGGGCGGTTCCAGCTTTTTAAGCGGGCCTGATAGGCAAAGTTGGCCAGCAGGTCTATCTGGGCTATAGCACTGCTCATAACTTGCAGACTGGCAATATCCTGACGCAGTTCTTCAAGTAGTAATTCAAACAGGAGTTTCTCACGTGCCAAAGCACGCGATTCGCTAGAAAGCACTTTATCTTCAAAGCTTTTGAGTTCTGGGGTGATGTAACGCTCAGCATTCTTTAGGGTCTGACGACGAATATAATGCTCGGGTGCCTGCTCTGCCTGTGCACGGGTAAGTTCAATGTAATAGCCGCTGACCCGGTTATAACCAATCTTAAGTGTAGAAATACCTGTCTGTTCACGTTCCTGAATTTCCAGGTCGATCAGAAACTGGCCGGCATGGTCACGAATTTTACGTAGCTCATCTAACTCATGATCAAACCCTTCGGCTATTACACTGCCGTCACGTAATAATACTGGCGGATTTTCAACAATTGCTGAACTTAAGCGTTCAGATAAGACCTTAAAATCACCGAGCTCCTGATAAAGCTGATGAAGCATTTTTGATTTTTTACTATCAATTACTGGCTGTAATGCATGACGTAAAAAAGGGATTTGGCTACATGCCTGACGCAACTGTACCAGATCACGGGGACGTGCAGTGCCTAGGGCAATACGGCTTAATACCCGTTCGATATCACTGATTTCTTTTAAAACCAACCTTACAGGAGCTTCATGATAGCCCTTAACCAGTTGCTCAATGGCATCAAGCCGAGCTTCTAAAATGACTGTATCACGTATGGGCTGCATTAAGGTGCGGCTGAGTAACCGTGAACCCATTGCAGTCTGACACTCATTAATGAGATGAAATAATGATGTACCATGCTCAAACAACGGATCAATAATTTCCAGATTGCGCCGTGTAACCGGGTCAAGCGCAATAAAATCACTGCTCTGTTCCAGACGGATAGACCGAATATGCGGCAGAGCCGTTTTTTGTGTCTCTTTCGCATAGTGAATGAGGGCGGCGGCGGCGGCCTTCGCTAGAGGTAGATGATCAATACCAAAACCGGACAAAGTAGACACGGCAAACTGGTCGCACAACGTTTTTTGCGCATTATTTAAATTAAAATCAACATTTGGACGCTTAGTGACTGGACAATCAATCTGTTTCTTGATTTGCTCAATAATATTGGCATCGACGAGATCTTCATCGACCAGAATTTCGCTTGGCATTAAACGGGAAAGTTCAATTGCCAATTGTTCTGCTCTGTATTCCTGCTGTTGAACTTTAAAGATACCCGCGCTTAAATCCAGTAAGGCGATACCCACCTGGTTCTGCTGAAAACATAAAGCGACCAGATTAGAGCTTTGATAAGAACTTAACAGAGCATCATCAGTTAGTGTACCTGGTGTTAAAATACGTACAACCTTACGCTCTACAGGACCCTTGCCTGTAACTTCACCCACCTGTTCACAAATGGCGACTGTTTCGCCAGCTTTAACCAGACGCGCCAGATAGCCCTCTGCAGAATGATAAGGTACGCCCGCCATCGGTATAGGATTGCCGTTAGCTTTACCGCGATGGGTTAAGGTAATCCCAAGAAGTTTGGCTGCCTTATGAGCATCATCAAAGAATAATTCATAAAAATCACCCATACGATAAAATAACAAGGCATGGTTATGTTGCATTTTGACTTTTAAGTACTGCTGCATCATAGGAGTATGGGTGGAGAGGTCAGCCATTATTTCTGTGCTATTCATGTATGTAAATCCTTAAATTTATAAAATAAATTTAGTTTTCTAGGAATTTTGGCTGTCTAACCAATTCGATGCGTACCTGACCTGACCTGAACGAAGAGAAAAAGTATATCTTCTTCTATATTAAAATTGAGTCAACAGTATGTGAGAGTACGAAGGCACTCTACGGGTGTCATATTAACAAATCCATATAGATTCACAAAAAGGATTGCTCATATGAGTGAGTAAATTAACAACAAAAAGTCTGCTCTGTCAGTTTGTATCATAAATAATATGAAATTGAGTGATACTAATAAAAAGTCTTGGTGAAGATGGGTGAAGAGTTATTTAAGGAAAGATGAGAGTTAAAATTTTGATTTAATGCTATAAAAATAATAATTTATATAACTTTGTAAATATATCTCTAGTCAAAGTTCGCATAGGCCTATAGTGAGTAAAGGCATTATATTTCCAAGGCAATTACTGTTCCTAAATTAAATGATTGATGAGTAAAAATAAGTGTTAAAAGCTAATAGTAAAATATTCGTCTTAAATGAAGTAATTAAGTTTTATTTAATAAAAATAATTGAAGACTAGGTTGTTTTTAATAAAAGAATAGGAGAGTACAGGCAATAGAAAGATCATAAGTTCTGAAAATATGATAAGAAGCAAAAGGGACTTTATATCTTAATTCAACTAAAGAATTTGATCTGGATAAACTGAAAAATCTTTTGATAAAATGAAGAGAGAATAAGCACTGCGCAATATAAGTATTGATTGGAGTATAAATAAAAACAACAGGAAACAACCTGAGCGCTAAATTAGAATATAGTCATACATGATTGACGTGATACTGCTTTATCTATTGTTTAGTATAAAATGTATTAGTTCAGACTTGATCGTACATTCTTCTTGAAAAAGAGAAAGTTACCCGTTTTGATAAAGGTGTCGAAATCTTAATCAAACAAAGGTAACTTTCTTATGTTGCATACTAACAATCAAATCATTAAACACAAAGTAGGTCTGCTTAATTTAGCTGAAGAGCTTCAGAATGTATCCAGAGCATGCAAAGTGATGGGTGTTTCAAGAGATACATTTTATCGCTATCAGGAATTAGTGAAGTCTGGTGATATTGACGCACTGATTAATAAGTCCCGTCGAGTACCAAATTTAAAAAACCGTGTAGATGATGCTACTGAACAGGCTGTTATTGATTTCGCAATTCAATATCCCGCATATGGTCAGCACCGTACTAGTAATGAATTACGCAAGAAGGGTGTATTCGTTTCAGGGAGTGGGGTTCGCTCTATATGGCTTCGTCATGATTTAGAAAACTTTAAGAAACGTTTAAAAGCACTTGAGGCTAAAGTGGCACAGGATGGTATTGAATTAAATGATCAGCAGATTGCGGCACTTGAACGTAAGCATGAGGATGACGTTGCTTGTGGTGAAATCGAAACAGCTCATCCAGGCTATTTAGGCGCGCAAGACACCTTTTATGTCGGGAATCTCAAAGGTGTTGGACGAATCTATCAACAAACATTCATCGACACTTATAGCAAGGTCGTTCATTGCAAGCTCTATACAACAAAAA
>NZ_JFCC01000043.1:0-28099 GCF_000582925.1 Acinetobacter sp. 1294596
AAAAAACTTTTTATTATCTCACAACTATAGAAGATTTAAGAATTGTTAATATTTATTAACTTAAATATATAAAAAGAATACATAGAAAAATCTTATACCTACATTTTATTTTTTGAAAGTTTCATACTTCTCTTTATTAACAATTACAAATATTGTTCAGGATATTCATAATGCCTACTGAAAGTAAATACTTTGTAAGTCTTTTTGGCTTATTGGGTGGTCTGCTAACTTCAAGCGGTCTCTACGCAGCTGTACCTGCATTTTCTACGCAATCTCCCTGGATGTTGGGCGACTGGAATAGCAACAGAACTCAGCTTGAACAGCAAGGCTATCAATTTAGTTTGGGTTATACAGGTGAAATGGCAAGCCTTATAGATGCAAAGAATAATGATAAACATAAAACTGAATACACCGACCAGTTTGCTCTAGGCGCACATTTTGATCTGGAAAAAATTATGGGTTGGGAGGATACAGAAGCCCAGATTACTGTTACTCACCGGAATGGCCGTTCACTTTCGCAGACACATGAGGCCCTACAGGGACATTTGAGTTCAGTACAGGAAGTCTGGGGACGTGGGCAAACTTGGCGTCTGACTGATTTATGGATAAAAAAACAGTTTTTAGACCAGAAGTTAGATATTAAAGTTGGCCGGTTCGGTGAAGGCGAAGATTTTAACAGTTTTGACTGTGATTTCCAGAATCTTACTTTTTGTGGTTCACAGGTAGGTAACTGGGTGGGTGACCAGTGGTATAACTGGCCTGTGAGTCAATGGGCCATGCGAGTTAAATACCAGGTACAGCCAGAACTTTATGGCCAAGTAGGAGTATATGAATATAACCCTGAAAATCTGAAACGTAGTAAAGGATTTAACTTGAGTACAGATGGTTCCAAAGGTGCAATTATTCCTGTAGAACTGGTCTGGCAGCCTAGAGCGTTTTTACAACAGTTACCAGGTGAATACCGCCTTGGTTATTATTATAGTACCGCAGATGTAGAAGAAATTGAAAACCCTATAAAAAATAGCCATAAACAGGGAATGTGGGCAGTAATTCAGCAGAAACTTACTCAGCCTGAACCTGATTCGAATCGTGGTCTAAAAGGCTTTATTAATCTTACCCTGCATGATGATGCAACCAATACTATAGATAACATGCAAAATATTGGTCTGGTCTATACCGGTCTTAGCTTACAACGCCCAGATGATCAGCTCGCTATAGCATTTGGCCGGATTTCTGTGAGTGACAAGGTCCAAACCGGTCAACATGAAGAATATGATGCCGAGCTTTACTATGGTATTCACGCTACAAACTGGCTTACTCTTCGCCCGAATATTCAGTACATCCGTCATGTCGGTGGTTATAAGAATGGCGAAAATGTCTGGGTCGGTGGTTTAAAACTACAGGCTGCTTTTTAATTATATGTTGATTCTTATTAAAGGATTTGATGAACCCTGTTCTATCTTGATGAAAATGCTTAACTCACTAAAAAACTTAAAACTAGGGGGAGATCACAGAAAATGAATCGTGCATCTTCAAGGTCAAAAATGAATCTGATTACCGTGTTCATTTTTACAATTATCGGAATCGGATTGCTCATCGGCGGTATATGGCTCGCCGCAATTGGCGGCTCGATATATTATATTATTGCTGCCGTTCTTATGTTACTTACTGCCTTCTTGCTATATAAAGGCAGAATTTCAGCATTACTGGTATATGCCGCTTTAGTGCTTGGAACTGTAATCTGGGCCATCTGGGAAGTTGGAACCGACTTTTGGGCCCTTGCACCACGTCTGGATATTCTAGGCTTGCTTGGTCTCTGGTTGTTAATTCCAGCAGTTACCTACAACTTTATAAATCGCAAGCCGGCAATCATGGCTTTGGGTGCAGTACTGGCCTTGACAATTTTAGTCATGATTTACTCAATATTTAATGACCCGCAAGAGATTCATGGTGAGTTAAAAGCACAGCAGCCAGCTCAAGGGCAAGCTCTTCCTGGTATACCCCCTGAAGACTGGCCGGCATATGGTCGTACCCAGTCAGGTTTGCGCTATTCTCCCCTAGCTCAGATTAATGCTGACAATGTTAAAGATCTTAAAGTCGCATGGACCTATCGGACCCGTGACTTTAAAACTGACAAGGACTCTGGAGAAACTACAAATCAGGTGACGCCAATTAAAGTTGGCAATAACATGTATATTTGTACTACCCACCAGTTTCTGGTGGCTCTTGATCCCGCTACAGGTAAGGAAAAATGGCGTTTTGATCCAAAACTCAAAACAGATCCAAGTTTTCAGCATTTAACCTGTCGGGGTGTTTCTTACTATGATCAGAACAATACTGCCGAGTTTGCTACAAGCCTGCAGGGCCGTACGTCTACCTCTGCGATATGTCCACGTAAGGTGATCTTGCCTGTTAATGATGGGCGCCTTGTTGCTATTAATGCAGATAATGGTCAGCGCTGTACAGATTTTGGTGAAAATGGTGAAGTTAACCTTCAGCTCTATATGCCAAATGCTTATCCGGGCGGCTATAACCCAACCTCGCCTCCTATTGTAACTGGCAGTACGATCATTATTGCAGGTTCTGTAACCGACAACCTGTCAATTAAAGAGCCTTCAGGAGTTATTCGCGGCTATGACGTAAATACAGGTAAACTGCTCTGGGTATTTGATACAGGCGCAGCCGATCCAAATGCCATGCCAACGACTGGTGGTACATATGTACATAACTCGCCAAATGCCTGGGCACCTCTTGCATATGACTCTCAACTGGATATCGTTTATATTCCAACTGGTGTTTCTACCCCAGATATTTGGGGTGGTCACCGCACACCACAAATGGAACGCTATGCAAATGCCGTAGTAGCTCTCAATGCAAGCACAGGTAAACTTGTCTGGTCATTCCAGACTACACATCATGACTTGTGGGATATGGATGTACCTTCACAGCCTACTCTTGTTGATGTAAAAGCTAAAAATGGTCAAATAGTGCCTGCAATTTATGCGCCGACAAAAACCGGTCATATCTTTGTACTGGATCGCCGTACTGGCCAGCCGGTAGTTCCTGTTCATGAAGAACCGGTTCCACAAGGTGCAGCTAAAGGTGATTGGGTATCTAAGACTCAACCGATTTCCGAGTTTACCTTCCGCCCTAAAAATCATCTGACAGATAAAGATATGTGGGGCGCGACTATGTTTGACCAGCTAATGTGTCGTGTAATGTTCCATAGCCTGGACTATAAGGGCCCTTATACACCTCCTTCTGAAAATGGAACCATCGTATTCCCAGGTAATCTTGGTATGTTTGAATGGGGTGGTATCTCTGTGAATCCGGACCGTCAGGTGGCCGTAATGAATCCAATGGCATTACCATTCGTATCTAAACTCATTCCACGTGGTCCGGGTAATCCGATCTGGCCTGAAGGTGGAGTAAAAGGTACAGGCACAGAGTCAGGCATTCAACCACAATACGGTGTTCCGTATGGCGTAGAAATTAATGCATTCCTCTCTCCTTTAGGTTTACCTTGCAAGCAGCCAGCATGGGGTTATATTGCCGGTGTAGATCTGGATAACCATCAGATAGCATGGAAGAAACGTGTAGGTACAATCCGTGATAGTCTGCCAGGTATTCCATTACCGCCATTTAAGTTAGGTGTACCAATGCTAGGTGGGCCAATTTCAACTGCTGGTAATGTGATGTTCCTTGCAGGTACTCAGGATAATTATATCCGCGCCTTTAATGTTTCCAATGGTGATGAGCTATGGAAAGCCCGTTTACCGGCAGGGGGTCAGGCTACACCTATGACCTACTCAATAAATGGCAAACAGTATGTAGTTATTATGGCAGGTGGGCATGGTTCTTTTGGAACCAAAATGGGTGATTATTTAATCGCTTATGCCTTGCCAGACTGACATTAGTACTAGATTATAATGAGTTAATAGGCCTCCTTGGAGGTCTATTAATTTTTCATCTGTATAAAAAATCAGCTTATTAATAGAAAAGATTTTTGCAATTAAAAATTGCATTTTAGGTATTTAATACATAAATAAAAATCTTTCTCCAAATAGATATGAAAAATAAAAGCTGAAGTAATCCTTATCAGTTACTTCAGCTTTTATTTTTAAAAGACAGTATCAAGTTAGAATTCGAACTGGTCTTTAATGGTTCCACATTTATGACATTGCTTGAGTTTATGTCCATCTTGTTTGGTAAATGACCAGACATGAAAGCATAACCAGCATTTCAATACTTGTTTAAGCATGTCCTTAACTCCTAAACAGTGAAATTCAATATACTCTTTTCAAAGTGCGTTATAAGCTTTCTTAAAGAAACGGAATTCTTGTCCTATAAAAAGTAACAAAATATTTGTGCAGAGATAACATAACCTTTTGATTGTTACATCTGAGAAGTTTTACTAGAGTGATGTTCATATAAGTCCCTTTTATAGTTAACCTTAAATCTTTTAGCCATTCTCACGACCATTCAACAGATGATTTATAATATTCCTGATATTTTTTAATTACGTTTTACTCTAATCAGTGACCTATGGCTGATCCACAACTTTCTTTAAGTGAATATTTATCTGGCGTACAGGAAATTATTCAGCTGACTTTTGACGAGTCCGTTTGGGTCAGGGCAGAAATACGTAATTTAAATATTAAAGGTGGCCACTATTATCTGGAACTTGCTGAAAAAGAACAGCAGAGCGATAAGGTCATTGCTAGTTGCCGGGCAACAATCTGGAAATTTAGTGCGGCAAACATTGTGCTTAAATTCGAGCGTGAAAGTGGAATAGAACTGTCTAAAGACTTAAATGTGCTTATTAAGGTCAAGGCTCGTTTTGATCCGCAATATGGGTTTTCAGTCAATATTGAAGATATAGATTCCAGCTTTACCCTAGGTGATATCGCCAGACAATATCAACAACTGGTTGAACGGTTAACTCAGGAAGGACTGATCGAACGAAACCGTCAGCTTGTTACGCCGTTTGATATCCAGCATGTACTGGTTATTGCCCCACAACAGGCTGCCGGTTTAGGTGACTTTAAAAAAGATGCTGATGTACTACAAAAATATGGTGTCTGCAATTTCATCTATCAAACAGCTACATTTCAGGGCCAAACAGCTCCAAAAAGTATTATAGAGGCTCTACGTAGTGCTCTGAAACACTGGGCTAATGATTTTAACTACCCTCCTGACCTGATTGTAATTATTCGCGGTGGCGGTGCTGTAAATGATTTGGCCTATTTAAATGATTATGAACTGGCTGCCCTTTTATGCAAACGTTCGGTTCCCGTATGGGTAGGTATCGGCCATGAAAAAGACCGGACTATTCTGGATGAAATTGCCCATCGCTCTTTTGATACCCCAAGTAAGGTTATTGCAGGAATTCGAAATACTATCAGTGAAAACGTACAGCAGGTTCAAAATACCTTTCAGCGTATTAAGACTTTATCTCAATATCAGCTTATGGTTTATCAGAGTCAAAATGATCAATATATGCGTTTAATCAGAACTTTATCTCATAGCCAGCTTTCTGAGTCAGCCAAAACCCTAGACGTTTTAAAGGATGTGGTCCATTGCTGTGCCCAGCAGCAAGTTCGTCAGACTAAACAACATATTGACAGCCTATTAAAAGAGATCTTACTGCAAAATCCAAGACATATTTTGAATAAGGGCTATGCAATTGTCCGGTATAATGGTAGGGCCATTCGTTCTGTGCAGCAATTAAATGTTATACAAAATATACAGCTCGAGCTGCAGGATGGTAAGATTCAGGCAGAAATTGTAAAAGGAAGTCAAAATGAATAATGAAGAACTCAGCTTTAAACAGGGTTATGAGATCTTGAAAAAGAATGCCGAGTTTCTGGAAACTCAGGAAGAACCAGACATTGATAATCTGATGGAGATTGTAGAAGAATCTATGCGAGCCTATAAGGCTTGTAAAAGTCGTGTAGAAGCAGTTCAGCAAGCATTAACAGAAACTTTCAAAGAGTGAAGATGGTTTAGCGGGATGAAAAGTATAATATGCTTAGTTTGGATATGTTAACGACCTGTTAAAACTTAACAACTTATAATTGAAATAGTCTAAAGCTGTCTTCATAGTCACTAATAAGAATAGAGTAATGATAGGAAATAAAATTATGAGCATAACTAAAAATCAACTACATGACCGCATTAAAGATTTACAGGTTCGTGCCTATAATATTTCGGAAAAATTGAATAATGCAGGGAATAAAGAATATCAGAGCAACCTGTTTATTCATTCCACAGGCAATGATGAAAGGATGGACTATGGTGTCGATTCAGCATGGTATGCCAAACTTTCTAATAAAAATGAATCTGTGAGAGATAATCTGGAAGTAATTTATCGCACTCTTATTGATAATGACTACAGTGATAACGAATTAAAAATTTTATCGGACAAACTGGATCATTATACGCAAGAACTTACAGCCATTGAGCAGGAATATCATCGCTAACTTTTGGAATTAATTTATTATATTGTAGAATACCAGACAGTTTCTGACATCTGGTATTCTTTAAAAATAATCATCAGGTAAAAATATCTATGCAATTTTTTGATTCTACTACAGCTATCATGCTAATAGTTACTATCATCCTTCTTCTGTTGGTTCGCTATTATTTTAAAAAATAATTTTCTCTCAACCTGACTTGGTTAGCAAAAATTTTATTTTATATATCTGTACTGCAGCTTTTTATGTAGTTAGCTGTACCTCTATTTCGAGTAATTTTAAAGTAGATAAGAAATTATAAATATAGTAGAGCATTATGTGTGCTAATTATTTACCTATCCGACCTGAACATGCACATTTACTAGATTTACCGCAAATGACATTTGACTATCAGGCTGAAGTCTATCCTAGTGATCGGAGTCCGATCATTATTGCTCCAGAACAACAGCCTGAATGGCGCCGTGCCATATTTGGTCTGGTTCCGGTTTGGGCAGAGGATTTAAAAACAGTACAAAAAACTTTTAATGCCCGGAGTGAAACTGCAAGCGAGAAACCAAGTTTCAGACATGCGTGGAAATCAGGCCAGTTTGCACTCATTCCAGTTGAAGTATTTTTTGAGCCTCGCTATATCGAGGGAAAAGCACAACGCTGGGGAATTTATCGTAAAGATGGGCAACCTTTTACAATAGCAGCAATTTATGAGCGCACAAAACTTGAAAAAGAGTTTATACATTCTATGTCTATGCTCACTATAAATGCTGAGAAGCATCCATTAATGTCACAGTTTCATAAGCCAGGAAAAGAAAAACGCTCTGTTGTAGTGATTTCACCCGAGCTACGTCTAGCTTGGTTACAAGCTACCCATCAAGAAACTCAAAATTTTTTAACCAGCTTTCCTGCTGAAGACTTTATAGCTGAACATATGCCCTATTCAGCACAGCACGATTTTAATATCAATTCATTCTAAACGCAGTATAACTCTATCTTAGATCATAAAAATATTCTTGATCAGCTGGTTTAAGCTTTAACAGTTAGCTTTCTCAACTATTGTTAATAAAATATGAAAATTTCTTATTGCGAAATTAATTTCTATTTAGCAAAATATAATAAAGACTTAAATAAACTATTTTGGAGAATATATGGAATTTAAAAATGGATTTGAATTTCTGATGGCCATAAAGAATGGGAAAATCAAGAGTCCTGCTGCTATGGCTCAAACTATTCCTATGCGTATTATTGATGTGCAGCCTGGTCATATTAAATATGCAGTTACACCAGATGAACGTCATCTTAATTTACAGGGTTTAATTCATGGTGGCTTCTGTGCCACAGTACTAGATACAGCAACTGGAGGTGCAGTTCATACAACTGTTGAGAATGGAGTAAGTTTTGCGACACTGGATTTGAATGTCAAAATGATTCGGCCTTTACAGAAATATAAAACATATATTGCCATTGGGGATGTAATTAATACGGGACGTAATATTTTAACGTCTGAAGCTCGTATAGTTGATGAGAGTGATAAAGTGTATGCTTTTGGTTCAGCTACTCTTATGATTACTAATCGTTCTTGAATTTTTTATGAGCTTTATGTTGGGAGGTTTGCTTTAAAAATTTAAAACTATACTTAGGCTATTTAATTGAGAATTAATTTACTTAGGCTATTACTTTAGTAGAGCAATAAATCTTACTGAGGGATCGTAGATTGCTTCACTGCTCGGTAATCATAGCGATCAAATAAAAAAATGAGTAATGCGATGCAGACTCCTAATATTACACATACTGGCCAGCCTCCATGTTTCCAGAAAAAGACCGCCAAAAATGAACCTATAGCTGCGCCACCAAAGTACATCGTCATATAAATTGAATTAATCCTTGAACGTGCTGTAGCTGAAATCCGGTAAACCAGATTCTGATTTAATACATGCAAGGCAGAAAGCCCGAAATAGGCTAAAATCACCCCTACTCCATACATCCATAATGATTGCTGAGCAAAATAGAGTGGTAACCAAGATATGATTAATAAACAGATGCATATGCGTGCTACATGGTCATCTTGACCACGGCTGATGAGTTTACCTGCCCAAGGTGTAGCAAAAACCCCTGCTAAACCTACAATTCCAAAAAGGCCAATCTGAAAATCGTTAAAATGGTAAGGAGCATTTGCTAAAAGAAAGGTCATCGTTGTAAAGATAAGAGTAAGCATGCCAAAGCCGAGTCCTCCTACAATACCCCTACGGATCAGATGGGGTTCATGAACAGCAAAGCTGAATAAAGACTGGTAAATTTTCCATATTGTTAAGCCAGATACTTTATTGGACTGAGGCAAGCGTTTCCACATCACCAGTGCAAATAAAAGTATGGTTATACCACTACCCAGATAAATATAGTGCCAAGACCACATGGTAGAGACTAACCCGGCTATTGTTCGGGCGGAAAGTATTACCATCAGTAAACCACTCATCAGTATACCAACAAGTTCAGCACTTTTACGCGGACATACCAGATTGGAAATGAAGGGAATAAGTACCTGAGCTGCTATAGAAAAGAATGTGGCTAAAAATGTAAAACCATAAAGTACAGAAACTGAATGACTCATGGAAAGCCCAATCTGGGCAATTCCGGTTAAACACATGAGCAGGCAGATAAAACCCCGTTTCTCAAAAAGGTCTCCTAAGGGAACCAATACAAATAAACCGGCAGCATATGAAAGCTGACTAATCACAATTGTAAAGGCTGCCTGTTCTGCACTCACTGAAAGGCTTTCTGAAATTGAATATATTAATGGCTGATTAAAATAATTTGAGCCGGCGCATAAACCACAGGTAATTGCCAGCATCAGAATCAGACCTCGTGACAGGTCATAATGTTCTGGCTGGCTATTTGGCATAAATGACATCCTTGTCTGGTTAAATTAAAACTTATAACGTGCTGACATATTAACACGTGAAATATCTGCTTCTTTTCCTGCAAAGTTTTCACGTTTACCATGATGATATTCTACACCCAGATCTACGTGCTCCACTGGGGTATAAAATGCATTAACTACATGGTCAGTCAGGCGTTTATTACTTTCTGGATTGGCTTTGGCATATGCACTGTTATCATCATATTGCAGTAATGAAGTTGCAATATTTGCTCGCCACTGGTCATTAAATTTATGAGAGTAACCAATACTCAGGCTATCAAATTCATTTAACAGTATCTCATTATTATCTGTATTTACAGAGAAGTCGCCGCCCCAGTTTGCGTTATCCGAGGTTGAACCCTGATTGGTATAAAATACAAACTTCTGGTCACCTTTTACATGGTAATAGTTCGCCTGAACTGATTGCTGAGCATTAAATTTATATTTAGCACCCGCTCCTACACCCCAACTGACTTTTTCAATATCACCAGTGGTAGCTTGTGCCTGCTTCTCGTTGATGAAGCCCTGCCCCATCAAATGCAATGGTCCATTCTTGTAAGTGTATTTACTGGTCAGGCTTGGAAATTCTGAAGTTCTTTCACCTGAATACTCAAGAGCCATCTGCAATGTATGTGCGGGGCTAAACTGCCACTGATAGCGGACTTGTGGATCACGCAGGATTGAAGCACCGAGTAACTGGGTAAAATCAACTGACTCAGTAATTGTTTCCATATTCGACATAAGCGACCATGTCTGACCAAATAACCAGTCATCGAAACTGACATAAGCATGACATATCCTGAGTTTACCGTCACCTTTACCACTGTCCACCCAAAAGTCGGCTTCCAGCTTGGCTTTAACATCTTTACGTCCCCCCAGATGATTAATGTCTACTCCAAAGCGGCTGGCGGCTACGGTAAAATCTGAACGGTTTCCCCCAACTCCATCAAAAGGGACACTATTAATCTTATTACTGGTACGCCCTCCGCTTGAACGGCCTGTTGTACTTTTAAAGTCTACAGCACCATCCATACGCAAGATGCCATAAAAATCGACATTGTCTTTCCATGAGGAAGTATTAATTTTCTGTGTTAAAGCGCGATCTTCCTGCTGCTGTGCTTGCAAAACATTTTGTTGCTGTTTTTGCTCTTTAAGCTCGGTCTTTAAGCGCTGTAATTCATTTTCCAACAGTAAAATACGCTGCTTGGTAGAATCGGCGAAAATACTCCCTGAGGCCGCAGCACAGGCTGCAGCTAAAATCATTTTTTTCATTCTTTAATCCTTAAAGATATTAAATCCGTATAAAAAGCTTTTTAAGTTCTGGCGTCGGCAAGTGCACATCCAGTCATAGACTGCAATTCTTCAAAACTTAAGCCTTCAACTATTTCCTTAACTAATGCTTTGCCATTGCTGAGTTCAATAATGCAGAGATCAGTATAAATCCGGTTCACACATTGCTCCCCTGTTACGGGATAAGTCAGTGCATTAACCACTTTAGGCTCACCATGCTTAGTCACATGTTCCATACATACGAAAATAGTTTTTGCGCCGACTGCAAGATCCATTGCACCACCTACAGCTGGTACTGCATCTGCTTCACCAGTATGCCAGTTGGCCAGGTCACCATTTACTGCAACTTGAAAAGCCCCCAGCACACAAATATCCAGATGCCCGCCGCGCATGATGTCAAATGAGTCACCATGATGCATAAAACAGCCACCATCCAGTAAAGTGACAAATTCTTTCCCTGCATTAATGAGATCAGGGTCTTCTTGTCCTGGCTCTGGTGGTGCACCAAAAGCCAATATACCGTTTTCTGAATGCAGAATAATTTCCCGGTCTGTTGGCAGGTATTTAGAAACTTTTGTTGGCAGACCTATGCCTAGATTTACATAAGAACCATCGGGGATATCTTGTGCAATTAACTGTACAATTTGCTCACGTGTACGCTTCTGGATACTCATGCGCCACCTCCTGGCAACTGAAATACATGCTGAACGAAAATTCCTGGTGTGATGACACACTCAGGATCTAATGTACCCAGCTCAACAATTTCATGAACCTGAGCAATTGTGATCTCTGCAGCTTTAGCCATAAGGGGTCCAAAGTTTCGCGCAGCTTTTCGATAAGTCAGATTACCCCAACGGTCTGCTTTGTCTGCATAGATCAGTGCATAGTCAGCTTCAATCGGATATTCAAGTACATAAGCTTTGCCTTTGATAATACGGGTTTCCTTACCTTCAGCAATCTTGGTCCCATAACCGGTCGGAGTAAATACTGCTCCCAGTCCAGCACCAGCTGCCTGAATCCGGCAGGCCAGATTGCCCTGTGGTACTAGCTCCAGCTCTATTTTTCCTGCTTTATAAAGTTCATCAAATACTTTGGTATTATTAGCTTTTGGGAAAGAACAGATCATTTTTTTGACCAGTCCAGCCATTAATAGCTTGGTCAGACCACGGTCACCTGAGGCTGCATTATTATTGATAATGGTCAGGTCGCGTGGGCCAAAGTCAATCAGGGCCTCAATGAGTTCAACTGGTTGTCCAGCTAGTCCAAAGCCGCTTGTCATGATACTGGCCCCGTCTGGAATACCCTTTAAAATCGTTTCAATATCCGGAGTGATTTTATTGATCATCTGAACTTTTACCTTCTCAAATATAAAAAAAGAGCAATGGTAAATACCATTACTCTGCTTTTTGAGGATTATATAAACGGTCTTTAATAAACAAGGCTGGAATTAAACCGCAAAGAAAATAGGCTACACCCATAATCAACAGACCTGTACCTATGGAACCGCCTTGTGCAAAGTAGCCAATAGTAACCGGCGCAAGTACTGCACCCAGACGGCCAATATTGTATGCACCGCCTACAGCTGTACCTCGAACCTTGGTTGGAAAGCTCTCTGTCATATAAGTTGCATTGATTCCGTATGGAATACCGTACAGAAAACCGAATAACAGCATTAGCCATAAAATATTGTCAGGCGTATTACCAAATACAATGATGGGAATAAAGATTGCTGTGCCCATTGTACCGAAGGCAAATACAGCACGGCGTCCAATCCGGTCTGCAATATAGCCTGCAATAATTTTTGTACAGATCATGATAAAGAATGTGCCGATCATATACATGGTCATTTCTTTAAACTTGATACCAAGATCGGATTCTAAATAGGCTGGCAACCAGTTACTTACCCCATAATAGCCGAACTGTAGAAAAGCAGTACTGAATGACCACAGGATGAACATGCGGCGGTTCATGACATCTGCAAAAATTGTCTTGAAAGCACCTTTAGGTTTAGGTTGGCTCTGATCTACTGAAGTGGTAGTGGTGAGGCGCTGGGCACGTGCATCTTTCCATGACTGTGGTTCAGGCACCAGAAAGTGCATGGCTACTGCCAGAACAATAGGAATAATTGAAATATAAAACAGCATGCGCCAGCCGAATTCAGGAATAAGCCAGCCTGCAAGTACCGTAGCCACAATTGAACCCAAGGTCCAGCCAGTCATAAGGGCAGCTAATACAGTCGAACGATATTTTGTGGGCACATATTCAGCCATTAAGGTGTTACAGGCAATGTAGAGTGCCCCTAAACCAATCGCTGAAATAAAACGTAGTGTCACAAATTGCTGGTAACTTTGTGCAAAGCCCAGCCAGCAGGTCAGCAACGAGAATAAGGTAATTGCAATAACAATAACCCGCACCCGTCCAAAACGGTCACAGGCCCAGCCACCAAAGAAGCCACCAATTGCCATGCCTGCCAGTGTCCAGCTTCCGAGTGCGCCTGCCTGTATACTGCTTAAACCAAATTCAGCTTTCAGACTGGTTAGACTATAAGATAAAAAAGCAATATCAGCGCCATCAACCAATAAAGCCAGGAAGGAAAAAATAAAAGCAAATTTCCAGACTTTTGCATTTCTTGTGTTATCTGTTTTTTGAACAGCCTGATCCATCATGTCCATTTCCTTGTAATAAAAGGCATCTTAGCTCTGATGCCTTATCCCCATCATGTCCTCATTACGAAGACACTTCTTTAATCATATTGCGTGCAATAATAATTTGCTGAATCTGTGTAGTTCCTTCATAAAGACGGAACAGGCGTACATCCCGATAGAAACGTTCAATGCTGTATTCACTGATATAGCCAGCTCCTCCATGAATCTGTACACAGCGGTCTGCAACCCGGCCACACATTTCCGTTGCGAACATTTTTGAGCATGAAGCTTCCGTACTGATATTTTCACCCTGGTCACGACGCCGGGCAGCATCGAGCACCATACATTTGGCTGCATAGATTTCAGCCTTGGAATCTGCCAGCATGGCCTGGATTAACTGGAAACTGGCAATTGGCTGACCGAACTGTTTACGTTCAACGGCATACCGCAATGCGTCATCCAGCATACGTTCTGCTACCCCTACACTATAGGCTCCAATATGCAGACGTCCTTTATCGAGGACTTTCATGGCAGTTTTAAAACCGACCCCTTCCACTCCTCCAATCAATGCAGAGGCGGGGACACGACAGTTTTCAAAGATGACGTCACAGGTATGTGAACCCTTCTGCCCCATTTTCTGATCAATTTTTCCAAGAGTAATACCTGGATTATCGGCTTCAACTAGAAAGGCAGAAATACCGCCTGAGCCTTTAATTTCAGGATTGGTTCTGGCCATTACGGTAAAGGTTGCAGCATGTGGAGCATTGGTGATATAGCGTTTAGTGCCATTCAGGATATAAAAATCGCCATCTTTCACTGCAGTCGTTCGTAAAGATGCAGCATCAGAACCCGATTCCGGTTCAGTCAGGCAAAACGAACCGATGATTTCACCACTGGCATAGCGTGGTAAATACTTCTGTTTTTGCTCTTCAGTGCCATCAATCAAGATTGCGCTAGAACCAATACCATTATTTGTTCCAATAAGTGAACGGAAGGCTGGTGAAGTGCGACCCAGTTCAAAGGCAACTCGTACCTCTTCCTCCATAGTAATTCCTAAACCGCCATACTCTTCAGGGATAGTGAGTCCAAATAAACCGAGTTCACGCATTTTCTGGATGAGGTCTTCAGGAATTTTATCTGCTTCGGCAACTTCGTGTTCACGTGGAATAAGTTCATTTTTAACAAAATTTCGAATCGTTGAAAGCAGCTGTTCAAGCATTCCTTCATCACGGATCATCAGAGATCTCCCTACCTATTTATTTTAAACGCTCTAGATTTTTCACTTCATTTAGATTTCACAATGAAAAATCTGGTTTTACTTATGCTGTTCTGAATAGTAAAAGATAAAATGCACAAAATTCAAGCTTTTTTGAAAATTAATTTCGTCGAGCGAAATTAATATTTTTAATTAATATAAATCAAATAATTAATAAAATAATAAAAATGTTTTTAATTCTACTTCGAAATTAATTGCAAAAAAATTTAGACATAACAGGATAAAAAGAATATAGTTTTGCTATACGAAATAAAGTAATCAATATAATTAAGACCTAGGAATCAAGAGTTAAAGGCAATACTTGTCTTTTTCATTGCACTGAAATTTTAAGCTAAAACATAAAAACCCAGTGCTTTTCTAGAATCTTAATTAAGAAGATGGAATGTAAGAAATCCCAAATTTATAGGCCTTATATGTACTCATCATTGACTGCTAAGCTCTTCACAGATTGAACTGATAAATAAATGTAGCATGATGAATGATTTATAAGCCTTAAGCCGTAGTGATACCAAAATATTTTTTGAGTAATCAAAAATTACTCTCTTACTATCTCTGAAATGGAGTTTTCAAATGCTAAATGCCTATATTTACGATGGTTTACGTAGTCCGATTGGCCGTCATGGTGGTGTACTCGCGTCTATACGTCCTGATGATCTGGCAGCAGAAGTTATTAAAAAGCTCATTGAAAAAACAGGTGTACCAGGGACAGATATTGAAGATGTTATTCTGGGTGATACGAATCAGGCGGGCGAAGACAGCCGTAATGTAGCACGTATGGCTGTGTTATTGGCCGGGTTGCCAGTTACCGTACCCGGACAGACAGTAAACCGGTTATGTGCAAGTGGTTTAGGGGCTATTATTGATTCGGCTCGTGCCATTACCTGTGGTGAAGGGGAACTATATATTGCTGGTGGTGTAGAAAGCATGACCCGTTCACCGTTTGTTATGGGCAAAGCAGAAACTGCATTTAGTCGTGAGGCAAAAATCTTTGATACCACTATTGGTTCACGTTTTCCTAACAAGAAAATTACTGCGCAGTATGGTGGCCATTCAATGCCCGAAACAGGCGATAATGTAGCTGTCGAATTTGGAGTTACCCGTGAACAGGCGGATACTTTTGCTGCACAGTCACAGGCGAAATATCAGCAGGCAAAAACTGAAGGCTTCTTTGAAGGAGAAATTACTCCTATTGAAGTTTCTCAAGGTAAAAAGTTACCACCTAAACTGGTTAGTGAAGATGAACATCCACGTCCATCTTCTAATTTTGAAGCCCTATCTAAATTAAAACCCTTGTTTGAAGGTGGTGTAGTTACTGCAGGAAATGCTTCTGGTATTAATGACGGCGCAGCAGCTCTACTGATCGGTTCAGAAACAGTTCAGGAAAAATACGGCTTAAAGCCAATGGCAAAAATTTTGTCAGCGGCAGCGGCAGGTATTGAACCACGTATTATGGGTGCAGGCCCTATTGAGGCAATTAAAAAAGCAGTCAGCCGTGCTGGTCTGACTCTTGATGATATGGACATTATTGAAATCAATGAAGCTTTTGCTTCACAAGTATTGTCCTGTTTGAAAGGTTTAGATGTAGATTTTAATGATCCGCGTGTTAATCCAAATGGAGGAGCAATTGCAGTAGGCCATCCTCTTGGTGCTTCTGGCGCTCGTCTTACACTAACAGTTGCACGTGAATTACAGCGCCGCCAGAAAAAATATGCAGTGATTAGTCTTTGTATTGGTGTAGGTCAAGGTCTGGCTATGGTCATTGAAAACGTTTCCTGATTTTTTGAGTTTAAAGATCCATTCACTATAAAAGTGGTGAATGGATTAATTTTGTTTAACGAAATATAATGAATAACATATTTATTTTTCATTATATTTGAGGCTTGAATGTCTGAAAGTACCAGAGTAGAAAAAACTGAAAAAATAACCAATCTGGATGAAATTCGTCTCGACCCTATCTCTCATATACATCGTGAAAATAATCCGCAATTTATTGCCTCTTTGGCACGTGGATTAGAGTTACTGCGCTGCTTTTCTGCTCATAAACAGGTCTTGGGTAATCAGGAACTCGCCAAGATGACGGGTTTACCGAAGCCGACAATTGCCCGTATTACTAATACTCTAGTAAGCTTAGGCTATTTAAAACAGTTGCCAAATTCTACAAAGTATATGCTTGATATAGGTGTACTTTCCTTAGGCTATTCAGCCTTGTCTAATATCTCTATTCGCAATACTGCTCATCCGCTTATGGAAGAGATGAGTAAATATGCTCAGGCACCGGTCGCTATGGCAACCCGTGACCGGTTGAATATGATTTATATTGATGTAGTACAAGTAGAAAGCTCACTGAATATGCGTCGCCCTATTGGTTCGACTTTACCCATTTATAGCAGCTCTAGGGGACGAGCCTGTCTGGCAGCTACACCAGAACATGAGCGCAATTTCTTGATGGATGCACTAGCCAAGAAAAATCCGGAGAACTGGCCTTCAATCAAACGTTCACTTGAACGTGCTTTCCGTGATTATCAGGACTATGGCTATTGTTTATCTTTAGGAGAATGGCATAAGGAAGTAAATTCTGTGGCGGTACCCTTGGTAAGCAGTCAGCATGGATTATATGTCTTTAACTGTGGAGCACCCAGCTTCCAACTCAGTCCCGAGCGCCTCGAAGATGAAATCGGTCCGCGCCTGATTCATATGGTGCACAATATTCAGGACTCATTAAATGAAATTATGTAAAATATAAAAAGTCCCTGACTTGTAAGGATGGGGACTTTTAAATTTACTGAATAATTTTCTTTTCTTTCAGTTCTATAATTTCTGTTTCTGATAAATACCGGCTTAGAATATTTTCGGTATCTTGAGCTAAATACGGCGGCGCCTTTTGATACTCTACCGGTGTTTTTGAAAGTTTAATAGGTGAACCAATAGATGTATAGTTCTGCTGCAAAGAATGAGGCATGTTAACTACCATCTCCCGGGCAATCACCTGCTCTTCTTCTAAAGTCTGCTTTAAATTGTTAATCATGCCGACCGGGACTTTAACCTGATGAATGATTTTTACCCATTCCTCGGCTGGTCGTGTCATAAAGTGTTGCTGTAATAAAGCAGTCAATTCTTCCCGATAAGTGACACGCCCGGAATTTTGCCTGTAATGTGGATGAAGAGCTAACTCAGCTAGACCAATACTTTCACACAGTGCTTTAAACTGGCTATCATTACCACAGGCAATAATAAACTCGCCTTTTTCAGCTTTAAATACCTGATAAGGTACAATATTGGCATGAGCATTGCCGAAACGGCTCGGGACTTTTCCCGAAGTTAAATAATTCATGGCGAGAACAGATAAGGAAGCAACCTGTGTATCTAGCAAGGCCATGTCAATATGTTGACCCTCGCCCGTTTTTTCTCTGGAAAGCAATGCTGCCTGAATAGCAATAGCTGAATAGAGCCCGGTGGTTAAATCTGCAAAAGCCAAGCCAGCTTTCTGGGGACCACCACCCGGCAGGTCATCCCGTTCGCCGGTAACACTCATCATACCGCCCATACCCTGAATAATAAAATCATATCCGGGTTCATCTGCACGAGGTCCTTTCTGTCCGAACCCTGTAATAGAACAATAAACGAGTCGCGGGTTGATTGCTGCTAACGTTTCATAATCAAGACCATATTTTTGAAGTGAACCCGCTTTATAATTTTCAATTAATACATCAGATTCAAGTACAAGTGTCCGGATAAGCTGCTGCCCTTCCAGAGTTGCCAGATCAATAGCGACTGAATGTTTACCCCGATTTGCAGAAAGATAGTAAGCAGACTCCTGAGTGTCTTGTCCTGAATCATCTTTTAACCAGGGTGGTCCCCAACGACGGGTATCATCACCACTATAGGGTTTTTCAATTTTGATGACTTCAGCACCCAAGTCAGCCAGAATCTGACTGCACCAAGGGCCTGCCAGAATGCGGCTTAGATCCAGCACTCTAAAACCTGTCAAAGCACCCATCATTCTACTCCTTACTCTTGTTCTAATTTCCCTAGAAATAAAGTATATTTATTTCACCAAACGAAATAATATTTTATTTATAACACAAAACTATAGATTTTATATAAAATATGAAGCTATATTTAGATAAATTAATTTTGCAGAGTAAAATTAATTTTTATTATTAATTAATTTCAGTGCCAGAAAATTATTCATATAGATTTTTAGTCTTTTCCTTTGTAAAGAATATAACTCCAAGGAGTCAGGATGATTCGTAATCAGGAAACACTGGATCAGTTACTTCATATGATTCAGCAATTTGTTAAAAATGAATTAATGCCACGTGAACATGAGGTGGCCGAAAAAGATGAAATGCCTCAGGACATTATTGACCAAATGAAAGCATTAGGCCTGTTTGGTCTCACTATTCCTGAGGAATATGGCGGTTTAGGACTGACCATGGAAGAAGAACTTTATATAGCCTTTGAAATTGGTCGTACCTCACCTGCTTTCCGCTCTATTTTTGGAACTAATAATGGAATTGGTTCAAGCGGTATTATTATTGACGGAACTGAGGAGCAAAAAAAGAAGTATTTACCACGCTACGCCAGTGGTGAAATCATCGGTTCATTTTGCCTGACTGAACCGGAATCAGGTTCTGATGCCGCATCTTTAAAGACTACAGCAGTGAAAGATGGCGATTTTTATATCCTGAATGGTACTAAACGCTATATTACCAATGCGCCGCTAGCAAGCACCTATACCGTAATGGCCAGAACCAATCCTGATATTAAAGGCTCAGGCGGTATTTCCGCTTTTGTAGTTGACCGGAATACTTCAGGCATTAGCTTAGGTAAAAAAGATAAAAAGATGGGGCAGCAAGGTACTTATACCTGTGATGTCATCTTTGAAAACTGTCGTGTCCCCGCCTCTGCCCTGATTGGAGGAGTGGAAGGTATTGGCTTTAAAACAGCCATGAAAGTCCTCGATAAAGGACGTCTGCATATTTCAGCAGTCAGTGTTGGCGCAGCCGAACGTATGCTGGATGACGCACTGCGGTATGCCGTTGAACGTAAACAGTTCGGTCAGCCAATTGCCAGTTTCCAGTTAATCCAGGCCATGCTGGCAGACTCCAAGGCTGAAATCTATGCAGCCAAATGTATGGTGCTCGATGCTGCCCGGCGTCGTGACCAAGGACTGAATGTTTCTACTGAGTCATCTTGTGCCAAGCTGTTTGCAACGGAAATGTGTGGCCGTGTTGCAGACCGCTGTGTACAGATTCATGGAGGGGCTGGCTATATCAGTGAATACAGTATTGAACGTTTTTATCGGGACGTACGCCTGTTCCGTCTTTATGAGGGAACTTCACAAATCCAGCAGATCATTATTGCTAAAAATATGATTAATCAGGTTAAGGATTAACCTTTGAATTTCAGGATGAATTATGACCACACCACTGATGCCGGAAACCCTTATCCGGCCAATTTCTAAAACTACGCAGCGAATCGCTTTTGTTTTTGCATTTTTGGCCCTATTAATTGATGGTGCCGATATGCTGCTACTGTCTTTTAGTTTAACCAGTTTAAAAGCCGAATTTGGACTGACCAATTTACAAGCTGGTGCATTAGGAAGTTTTACCCTGGCAGGGATGGCACTAGGAGGTTTCATGGGTGGCTGGGCCTGTGATTATCTTGGACGGGTTCGAACAGTCGTGATTTCGATTCTGGTATTTTCATTATTAACTGCGGCACTCGGCTTTACACAAAGTTTTGAGCAGTTTGCTATCATCCGCTTTCTTTCAGCTTTCGGTATTGGTTCTTTATATATTGCAGCCAATACGTTAATGGCTGAGTACGTACCTACTGAATATCGAACTACAATACTGGGGACTCTACAGGCTGGCTGGACAGTCGGCTATATTGTAGCAACATTGCTAGCGGGCTGGATTATTCCTGAACATGGCTGGCGGGGATTATTTTTTATAGCCATTATTCCTTCGGTATTGGCATTATTTATTCAGAAACTGGTTCCCGAACCGGAATCCTGGCAGCGAGCCCGTCTGGAGCGTCTATCCGCTTCACGGGTTACTGTACAGGCACAGCCGGTAAAACAGCAAAGTACAGTCAAAATAATTTTTGCAGATAAGCGTAATCGCAGAATGTTCATGCTGTGGATTTTAACTGCCGGCTTTTTACAGTTTGGCTATTATGGTGTAAACAACTGGATGCCAGCTTATCTCGAATCTGAACTGGGGATGAATTTTAAAGCCATGACTGGCTACATGATTGGAACCTATATTGCCATGATCTTTGGCAAGATTATTGCCGGTTATGCAGCTGACCGCTTGGGCCGACGCTTTGTATTTGCTTTTGGGGCTATTGGTACAGCTATATTTTTACCTGTGATTGTAATATTTAACTCGCCAGATAATATTGCCTATTTGCTGATTTTCTTCGGTTTCCTTTATGGAATTCCTTACGCCATCAATGCCACTTACATGACTGAAAGTTTTGCTACCAATATTCGCGGAACAGCTGTGGGTGGAGCTTATAATGCTGGCCGTATTGGTGCCATGTTTGCTCCGGCAATTATTGGTGCGGCTGCAAGTGGTGGCTCTATCGGTCTTGGTTTTTTGATCATGGGCGGAGCTTATTTCTTATGCGGTGCAGTATCAGGAATCTTTATTAAAGACCGTCAATATGACCCGCAGAAAACAGCTTAAAGGCTTAACTTGGTAAAGCCTCTACAGAGGCTTTTAATACTAAGAGAATATGAAAAATACGCTTTATACTCCAACAATTATATTAATGGCAATTGCTGCCGGTATCTGTACCGGTAGTAATTATTTTAGTCAGCCACTCATTCATTCTATGAGTCAAAATTTGCAATTACCAGAAACTATGGTTTCCTGGGTACC
The DNA here is from genome assembly GCF_000582925.1 of Acinetobacter sp. 1294596. Lineage (NCBI taxonomy): Bacteria > Pseudomonadati > Pseudomonadota > Gammaproteobacteria > Moraxellales > Moraxellaceae > Acinetobacter > Acinetobacter sp. 1294596. The sequence continues at coordinate 21,489 of NZ_JFCC01000043.1, forward strand.
TACTTTGGCACAAATTGCTTATGCCTGTGGCCTGTTCCTGCTGATGCCTCTTGGGGATATTCTCGAAAAACGCCGCCTACTCTTCTGTTTCATGCTATTTGCTGCACTTGGTCTGATCATCAGCGGTATTTCACTGCATATAAGTCTGCTTATACTGGGTACACTCATTACTGGTCTATTTTCTGTAGCTGCGCAACTATTATTACCTTTAGCAGCCAGTCTGGTTCCAGCACAACAGAGTGGTCGGGTGGTGGGTTTCCTGCTTAGCGGTTTAATGATGGGGGTTCTTCTTGCCCGTTCCCTTTCAGGTTTGGCCTCAAGTTTATTTGCATGGAATTTTATCTATCTGGCCAGTGGTATCTTACTTTTCTGTATTGCTTTTATATTACATCGAAATATCGGGGTTTTCCCACCTACCAGCACTGAGAGCTATACTTATACTCTACGCTCGTTAGCCTCTATTTTTGTGACAAATCAACGCTTACGCCGGCGTAGCTATATTGGCGGATTAACCTTTGCTGGGGTAAGTATGACATTTACTACTATGTCACTACTACTTGCACCAGCTCCTTATCATATGAGCGATTTTAGTATTGGATTATTTGGTCTGGTTGGTATCGTTGGTGTATTTATAGCTAATTTCACGGGTAAGTTTATTGACCGGGGGTATATTCACCAGATTTCTATTTTATGTAGTCTGGGTCTTATCATTTGCTGGCTATTATTTTTACTTACACCTTATCAATTAGCGTTTTATATGATGGCAACGCTTATCCTTTACGCATCACTCTCTGCAATTCATGTAACCAATCAAAGCATAGTATTTAAATTAAGTGAAAACCTCAGATCTCGTTTTAATGCTATTTATATGACAGGTTATTTTGCAGGAGGGGCATTAGGGACTACTGCCGGAGCCTATGCTTGGACTCATTTTGGCTGGACAGGCACCTGCACTTTAGGGATGATATTTGCACTTACCTGTCTAGTGATTTGTATTCTGGAAGAACGATCTGCTTTACCGCTTCAATCATAACAATGCATTGATCTTCCTGACCAATGCATCATATTTTAACTGATTTCAGTACGGATATTATTCACCATATGTAGCAGACGCGGTGCAATATCTTCTTCAAGTTTTTCACGTTTCATAATGAAACTTGGTCCACCGCAGTTAAAAACCAGTAAACCATGCTGTTCATGAATTAAAGGCACTGCGACCGAGTTCACATCCTTATGCCATTCTCCAATCGAGAAACAGTAGCCAAAATCCTGATAATCCTTAAAGGCACGGTCAAGATCACGGTTAATCTTGAACCAGTCTTCCTTATATTTTAAACGGATAGCATCAAGCAGAAAATCACGTTCATCTTCTGGCATAGCTGCCAGACAAGCCCGGCCCATAGAACTTAAATGAATAGGTAAATAAGTTCCTACCTGTCTTCGCATAGTGATATTGCCTTTCCCCTGCACTACATCCAGATAAATCATGTTTAACCGGTCTCGGGTTGCCATGGCTACTGCTGCACCTGCATAGTCAGCGAGTTCTTTCATATAAGGGTTGGCAATTGAACGAATCGATACATTAGCCAGCATGGAGTAACCGAATGCCAGCACCCCAACAGACAGCTGAAACTTGCTCGAATTGGGAACCTGCTTAATATAACCCAGACGAGACAAGGTATGAGTCAGACGGGTAATAGTGGGTTTAGGTAAACCGGTTAATTGGGCTAGTTCCTGATTTCCTAAATGCTGGTGCTTAGGTGTAAAACAACGTAGCAGTTCCAGACCACGGGCCAAGGCAGTAATAAACTGCCTGTCATTCTCATCCTGCATATCTTCAATTGGATGTAGTAACTCATGTCTTAAAGGAGCCAAAATTTTTTCTGTTTGTTCTATATCATTGGTATTATCCATGACTCACTCTCAACCTACTAATGTTTCGCATTGCGAAATTATAATCTATAATTATATTAAATAGCAAAGAAGCAAACTGGCCGATTGCTTCTTTTTTATCAGTTTACTCAATAATACCTTCGGCTTTTAATTTTTTTAAGTGTTCCTGAGAGGCAACGCGACTTAAAATCTGCTCAGTATGTTCTCCTAGCGTTGGAGGCGCGCGACGGTATTCTACTGGTGTACGCGACATTTTTATTGGTGAACCAATAACTGTTAGTTTTTGCTTATATGGATGTGGCATCTCAACCAGCATTTTTCGGGCTACTACTTGTGGTTCCTGAAAAGCCTGTTCCAAGTTATTAATTACTCCCACAGGTACTTTAACTGCATGAATAGCTGTTACCCATTCATCTGCAGTTTTCTTCAAGAAATGCTTTGATAAAATATCAATAATTTCATTACGATGTTTGATTCGGTCAGCATTACGGCTAAAGCGTGGGTCATTTGGTAATTCTGCTAATCCAATACTCTGACACAACTGAATAAACTGTTTATCATTCCCACAAGCAATAATAAAATCCCGGTCGGCCGCTTTGAATACCTGGTACGGAACAATATTAGCATGCGCATTGCCATAACGGCCTGGTACTTTTCCTGAAGCCAGATAGTTCATTCCCTGATTTGCCAACGTGGCAATTTGTACATCTAGCAAAGCCATATCAATATATTGACCCAAGCCGGTTTCATGCCGGTTCAGCAGTGCTGCCTGAATGGCAATCGTAGAATAAAGGCCTGTAGCCAAATCAGAAAATGCTACACCAACCTTTTGTGGGCCGCCTCCAGGCAAATCATCTTTTTCCCCGGTAACAGACATTAACCCGCCCATCCCTTGGATGATAAAGTCATAACCAGGTTCTTCAGCACGTGGTCCATCTTGACCGAACCCTGTAATAGAACAGTAAACCAGTTGCGGATTGATTGCAGCTAAACTGTCGTAGTCCAGATCATATTTTTTCAGTGAACCAGTCTTATAGTTTTCGATCACTACATCGGTATCCTGAATTAAAGCTTTGATCAGCTCCTGCCCTTCCAAACTGGCAATGTCAATTGCTACAGAGAGTTTATTACGGTTCGCAGATTGATAATAAGCAGCTTCACGTGTGTCATCACCTGCATCATTCTTCATCCAGGGTGGCCCCCAGCTACGGGTATCATCACCATGCTGAGGTCGCTCTACCTTAATTACTTCAGCCCCCAGATCTGCCAGTATTTGCCCACACCAAGGGCCGGCCAATACACGACTCAGATCAAGTACACGAATTCCTGTTAGTGCTCCCATTTTTATCTCACTATCCTGTTTAGTTTGCTATAACGAATCTGAATCTCTATTTACTCAAGATTAAGTTTCGCCTAGCGATATTATCTATTTAATATACTCTCAATTTTTGTAAAACAAAACTCTAGAAGTAAGATATTTTATGAAATATAAGAACTGTCTAAGCAAAATCAAAAATTTAATAAGTTAGCTGCAATAGAAATTAATATCGCATTGCAAAATAAATTATCAAAATATATTGTCATGTGAAATCATTTTCTTTAGTATGCCCAAAAAGAAATATACCGGCTCGTCCGCTTATACCACTTCTGTGGGGAAAATAACGACCAAGGAGATGAAATGGTTCGTGATCAGGAAACCCTGGATCAACTACTTGATATGTTACGTCAGTTTGTTGAAGGCGTACTTATTCCGAGGGAAAATGAAGTAGCAGAAACAGATGAAATTCCAGCAGATATTGTTCAGCAAATGCGTGAACTCGGATTATTTGGACTCACTATTCCTGAAGAATATGAAGGTCTGGGTTTAACCATGGAAGAAGAAGTACGAGTTGCCTTTGAACTGGGTCGCACTTCACCTGCCTTTCGCTCACTTATTGGAACAAATAATGGTATTGGAGCTAGCGGTTTAATTATTGATGGCACGGAGGAGCAAAAACAGTATTATCTCCCGCGTTTTGCTAAAGGGGAAATTATTGGTTCGTTTTGCCTGACTGAACCGGAATCTGGTTCTGATGCCGCATCTTTACGCACGACTGCAGTAAAAGATGACGATTTTTATATCCTGAATGGTACCAAGCGTTTTATTACTAATGCTCCACATGCGGGTGCATTTACAGTCATGGCACGTACTAACTCTGAAATTAAAGGTGCAAGGGGCATTTCTGCATTCATTATTGATAGCAAGACACCCGGAATATCTCTAGGTAAACGTGACCAAAAAATGGGACAAAAAGGTGCTCATACCTGTGACGTCATCTTTGAAAACTGTCGTGTACCTGCCTCTGCCCTGATTGGAGGAGTAGAAGGGGTCGGTTTTAAAACTGCCATGAAAGTCCTCGATAAAGGACGTCTGCATATTGCTGCTTTAAGTGTAGGTGCTGCGGTACGCATGCTGGATGATGCACTGCGGTATGCCGTTGAACGTAAACAGTTCGGTCAGCCAATTGCCAGTTTCCAGTTAATCCAGGCCATGCTGGCAGACTCCAAAGCTGAAATCTATGCAGCCAAATGTATGGTACTCGATGCTGCACGTCGTCGTGACCAGGGTGAAAATATCAGTACGGAAGCTTCATGCTCAAAAATGTTCGCAACGGAAATGTGTGGCCGTGTTGCAGATCGCTGTGTACAGATTCATGGAGGAGCTGGCTATATCAGTGAATACAGTATTGAACGTTTCTATCGGGATGTACGCCTGTTTCGTCTTTATGAAGGAACCACACAGATTCAGCAAATTATTATTGCACGCAATATGATTCGTGAAATGACTCAATAAAACCTCAAGCGCTTTAAGGAAAATTAAAGCGCCCTTAATAGTAGGTAATGGATTATGTCTATAAACACAATAACTTCAAGCATTGGCCCGAATACCTGGAAAATTGCATTCTTATTTGCATTTTTAGCTTTACTGGTCGATGGCGCTGATTTAATGCTGCTTTCTTATAGCCTCAACAGTATTAAGGCAGATTTCGGACTGAGTACTGTTGAAGCTGGCATGCTGGGTAGTTTTACTTTAGCTGGTATGGCAATTGGCGGTATCTTTGGGGGCTGGGCCTGCGACCGCTTTGGCAGGGTCAGAATAGTTGTAATTTCAATTTTAACCTTTTCAGTTTTGACCTGTGGCTTGGGCTTTACGCAAAGCTTTATGCAGTTTGGTATTCTACGTTTTTTTGCTTCATTAGGTCTAGGTTCTCTTTACATCGCCTGTAATACTTTAATGGCAGAATATGTTCCTACCCGATACCGCACTACTGTATTAGGTACCCTACAAGCTGGCTGGACAGTGGGCTATATTGTAGCAACTTTGCTAGCCGGCTGGATTATTCCTGATCATGGATGGCGCATGCTGTTTTATGTTGCAATTATTCCAATTGCTATCGCTATCTTTATGCACATTCTGGTTCCAGAACCGGAAGCATGGCAACAATCTCGCTTGAATAAAGCGATAAATAATCATCACCAGAAAAAAGAGTCAGCCTTTAAACTTATTTTCCAGGATAAACGTAACCGCAATATGTTTATACTCTGGGCACTTACTGCCGGCTTCCTTCAGTTTGGCTACTATGGCGTAAATAACTGGATGCCTTCTTATCTGGAAAGTGAACTTGGAATGAAGTTCAAAGAAATGACTGCTTATATGGTAGGAACTTATACTGCAATGATTCTAGGTAAAGTTCTTGCAGGTTATATGGCGGATAAACTGGGTCGCCGCTTTACCTATGCTTTTGGTGCTATAGGAACTGCTGTATTTCTACCATTAATTGTATTTTATAATTCACCAGAGAATATCCTGTACTTATTGATAATTTTCGGTTTTCTGTATGGCGTACCATATGGTGTAAATGCAACCTACATGACTGAAAGTTTTGCAACTGCAATTCGTGGTACAGCAATTGGAGGAGCATATAATGTCGGGCGTCTGGGCGCAGCGATTGCTCCTGCAACTATTGGTTATCTGGCTTCTGGTGGTTCAATTGGCTTAGGCTTTGTAGTCATGGGAGCAGCCTACTTTATCTGTGGAGTTATTCCAGCCCTCTTTATCAAAGAGAAACAATATGACCCCCAGAACTCTTGAGTTCTTTTCCCCAATAACTGGCCAAAAACCAGTTATTGGAATTTTTTATATAAAAATCCAAATCTAAAACATATATAGATTTAATAGTTTCTAAATATATTCAACTCAGCCTTTTAAAAGAGTTTTAGATACAGTTCTCTGCATTTATTTTTCCTGTTCACCTTTATAGTGAAAAGATAATTTATTTTAGCATCTCAGTATACGTGCTATTTAATAGAGAGTTGCCTTTTTACAAATAACAAATTAATATATCGCTAAGCGAAATGGTGTTTCTAATTATGGAAAATATAGAAAGAGAATCAATGGAGTTTGACGTAGTGATCGTTGGTGCAGGACCTGCAGGTCTTTCAGCTGCGATCCGCATCCGTCAACTGGCGATTGAAAACAACCTACCCGATCTTTCCGTTTGTGTCGTCGAAAAAGGTTCCGAAGTTGGTGCGCATATTCTTTCCGGTGCTGTACTTGAACCCCGGGCCATGAATGAACTCTTCCCCGACTGGAAAGAGCTCGGTGCTCCGCTTAATGTCCCGGTGACTGAAGACAGAACCTTTTTCCTGCTCTCTGACACCACCTCCAAAGAAGCACC